>JACQUM010000011.1 GCA_016210295.1 Chloroflexota bacterium
GAGTTGCGGACGGCGCGAGCACGAGGGAAGCGTCGCGCCCAGGGCTCCAGGCGGTCCGCCTCCGCCCCCAGGACGACGAAGGTCTCCGCCACGCCCGCCTCCGCAAGCTCCCGAAGCTGATACTCGATGAGAGTGAGGCCGTCCAACCAGAGGAGCAGGCCTTTCGGCCCGCTCATGCGGACTCCTTCGCCCGCCGCCAGGAGGACGGCGCAGACCTGAGGCAGCACTTGCGTCACCCCTCCAACTCCTTCAAGAAAGCCTGGTCTTTGCGCCATCGGGGGCGGGCCTTGACCCAGAGCTGCAAGTAAACGGGCCCTCCCACCATCTCCTCGATCTCCCTCCGAGCCGCCTCGCCGACCTGCTTGAGCGCCTGCCCGCCCTTGCCGATGAGGATAGCCTTCTGAGAGGCTCGCTCCACGTAAATCGTCGCCTCGATGTACGTCTTCTCCCCAGCGTCATTCGGCTCGCGGAACTCCTGGACCTCCACGGCGGTGGAGTAGGGGACCTCGTCGCCGTAGAGGTCAAAGACCTTCTCGCGGACCAGCTCTCCCGCCAGAAAGCGCTCCGTCCGGTCGGTGAGCTGGTCGGGCGGGAAGAGGGGCTCTCCCTCGGGAAGACTGGCGAAGATTTCTTTCAAGAGGAGGTCGACGCCGTCGCCCGTGAGGGCGCTGATGGGAACGATCTCGGCGAAGGGATGAAGCCCGCTGTAGGTCTCGATCAGGGGAAGGAGGGCCGGCTTCCGCACGCTATCGATCTTGTTGATGGCAAGCAAAGAGGGAGGCCCATGCGCCGCCATGGCTCCTACGAGGAAGCGCTCCGTCTGCCCCGGAGGGCGGGGCTCCACCAGGAGAACGGTCACGTCCGCCTCCTCCACGGCGCTCTGCACCTCCCCCTGCATCCTGCGGTCGAGTTCGTCGGCGGTGCGCCGCATGGCGCCCGGCGTGTCGATGAACACCGCCTGATAGCCTTCGCCGGTGAGCACGCCAAGAATGCGGTAACGGGTGGTCTGGGGTTTGGCGGAGACGATGGACAGCTTGGTCCGTAGCAGGCGGTTGAATAAAGTAGACTTTCCCACGTTGGGCTGTCCCACGACGACTACCGTCCCGGCGCGGTGGACAGCGGACGACTCTGCACGCATGAACCTTTCTGCCAGCGCCCCCTCTGGACTCCCCCACCGCACTAGATCTTCGACTCCTCGAAGGCCTGGCGAAAGGAGTCGGGAATGGGGGCGGAGCGGCTGTCGGGCCCCAGCCAGACGCGGACGAAGGAGCCCTCGGCGATGAGCTGGTCGGTGCCCTTGACATGGGCCGTGCACTGGAGGGAGAACCCCTTCTCCCTGATCTCGCCCGTCTGGGCGCGGACGACGACGACGTTGGGGTAGCGGAGGGGGGCGCGGTACTTGATGGTCGCCTCGGCCACCACCCAGTTGTCCTTGGTAGAAGTCGTGCCCTTCTTCATCGCCTCCTGGGTGAGGTAGCGGAGGTGGGCAAGGCACACCTCCTGAAAGTAGACCATGTAGGCGGTGTTGGTGACCCACCCCTGGGGGTCCTGGTCCACGTAGCGGACGGGCATCTCGATCTCGGTGATGTAAGGCATTCCGTTACTCTCCTGCCACGTCAGGCTCCGTACTGCGGAGCCATCACTGCCGGTGACGGGCCAGGAAACGGCCCATGCGCTCCAGCGCCTCCTCGATCTCCTGGGCCGACACCGCGTAGCAGCACCGGACGAACCCCTCCCCGGAGGCGCCGAAGGCCGAGCCCGGCACCACCGCCACCTTCTCCTCGCGCAACAGCTGCTCAGCAAACGTCTGCGACGAGAGGCCGGAGCCGGCGATGGAGAGGAACACGTAGAAGGCCCCCTGAGGCTCCGCACAGGCCAGGCCGAGGCTCCGCAGCCCGCTGAGGGTGAGGCGGCGCCGTTGGTCGTAGGCCTCCAGCATCTCCTGGACCGCCGCCTCCCCTCGGCGCAGCGCCTCCAGGGCCGCTTCCTGGGCGATGGTGGGGGCGGAGAGCATGACGTACTGGTGCACTTTCATCATCGCCTCGATGACCGGGGCGGGCCCGGCCGCATAGCCGATGCGCCAGCCCGTCATGGCGTACGCCTTGGAGAAGCCCCCCAGGAGCACGCTGCGCTCCCGCATTCCGGGCAGCGTCGGCACACACACGTGCTCCACGCCGTAGACCAGCCGATCGTAGATCTCATCGGAGAGGACAGTCAGCCCGTTGTCGATGGCGACCTCTGCCACTCGCCCCATCGTCTCTCGGTCCATCACCGCGCCCGTCGGGTTGTTCGGGTAGTTCAGGATGAGCAGGCGAGAACGCTCGGTGATGCGGGCCTGGACTGCCTCGGGTTGGACGCGGAAACCTTCCTCCATGTTGGTGGGAACGGGGACGAAGGCGCCGCCCGCCAGGTGGACGCAGGGAAAGTAGGCCACGTACCACGGCTCCGGGCAGAGGACCTCGTCGCCGGGGTCGATAAGGGCACGGACAGCCAAATCGAACCCCTCGCTGACCCCGGTAGTGATCAGGACCTCGGTAGCGGGGTCGTAGCGGAGGCCGTAGCGCTGCTCCAGGTGTCGGGCCACCTCCCGACGCAGCTCCAGCAGTCCGTAGTTGGAGGTGTAGTGGGTATGGCCGCGCTCCGTGGCGTAGATCGCCGCTTCGCGGATGTGCCAGGGGGTCACGAAGTCCGGCTCGCCGACGCCCAGGGAGATGACCCCCTCCGTGGCCGCAATGAGGTCGAAGAACTTGCGGATGCCCGACGGCGGGATGGCAGCGGCCCGCTGGGAGACCAGCTGGTGCGTGCGCGGCGTTCGAGAGGCAGACATGGGTGACGTGTTCCCTGTGGACTCTTAGGGCGCGATGGGGAGACGCTTCGACGACCCGTCTTCCCCCTGGATGATGAAGCCGTCTTCCTTGAACCGCTTCAGGAGGAAGTGGGTGACCGTCCCCTGGACAGCATCGATAATGGCGAGCTTGTTGGAGACGAAATCGGAGATTTCGTAGATGCTGTCGCCCTCCACCTGCACCGCCAGGTCGTAGTCGCCGGAGATGAGGTAGAGGGAATGGACCTCCGGATAGCGAGCGATGCGGGCGGCCACGGCATCGAAGCCGACCTCCCGCTGGGGCGTGACCCTCACCTCGATGAGGGCCAGGATGCGCCCCTGGGCGACCTTGTCCCAGTTGACCTTGGCCCGGTAGCCCAGGATGATGCGGTCCTCCTCGGCCTTCTTGATAGTTGCCCGCACCTCCTCCACCGAGCGGCCCGTCATCTGGGCGATGCGTTCCGGCGGCGTGCGGGCGTCCTTCTCCAGGATGCGAAAAATGTCTTCCATCTCTATAACTCCGGCCTTCGAGTGTGCCAGTCGGTCGCTTGCTCGTAAGTATAGGCCGCGCGCAGGACGGCCTCCTCCCCCAGGGGCCGCCCGATGACCTGGAGCCCGATGGGGAGCTTCCCCGCGAATCCACAGGGCAGGGACAGGCCCGGCAGTCCGGCGATGTTCACCGGGATAGTGCAGATGTCGCTCAGGTACATCTGGACAGGGTCTGCCGTCTTTTCCCCCAGCTTGAAAGGGAGAATGGGCGACGTTGGCGTCAAGAGGACGTCGTACTTCTGGAAGGCGGCGTCGAACTCCTGGCGGATGAGGGTGCGCACCTGCTGCGCCTTCTTGTAGTAGGCGTCGTAGTAGCCTGCGGAGAGGGCGTAGGTGCCCAGGAGGATGCGACGGCGCACCTCCGGCCCGAAGCCGCGGGCCCGCGTCTGCTCCATGGCCTCCCACATGGTCCCCTCCCCCTGCCACGAGGAGCCGTACTTCACGCCGTCGTACCGCGCCAGGTTGGCGGAGCACTCCGAGGGGGCGAGGATGTAGTAGACGGCGAGGGCATATTTCAGGGAGGGGAGAGAGACCTCGTAGTCTACCGCCGCGCCTGCCCCTTCCAAGAGCCGCGCCGCCTCCAGGACAGCCTGCTTCACCGAGGCATCGATCCCCTCCCCCACCATTTCCTTCACCACCCCGATCCGCAGCCCCTTCACGTCCGGGACGAGGGTCCGAGAATAGTCGGGAAGCTCGGTAGGGAGAGAGGTCGAGTCCAGAGGGTCGTGGCCAGCGATGGCGTTGAAGACGGTGACACAGTCGGTCACATCGCGGGTAATGGGGCCGATCTGGTCGAGGGAAGAGGCGAAGGCCACGAGGCCGTAGCGGCTCACGAGGCCATAGGTCGGTTTCAGCCCCACCACGCCGCAGAGGCTCGCGGGCTGGCGGATGGAGCCACCGGTATCGGAGCCGAGGGCGAAGAGCCCCTCCCCCACCGCCACCCCCGCCGCCGAGCCGCCAGAGGAGCCGCCCGGGACGTAGTCGGTGTCCCTGGGATTGTGCGTGTGGCGGTAGGCGGTGTTATAGGTGTAGGAGCTCTTGTAGATCTCGTTGTTGTTCGCCTTGCCCACCATCACCGCTTCTGACTTGAATAGCCTCTCCACGACGGTTGCCGTGTAGGGA
>JACQUM010000012.1 GCA_016210295.1 Chloroflexota bacterium
CACATGAACGAGGGCCACGCTGCTCTTGTTGTTGTTGCCTTGCTAGAGGAGCAGATGTGGGGACGCCGCCTCGGCACGGCGACGGATGAGGACGTGGAGGCGGTCCGGCAGCGTTGCGTCTTCACCACGCACACCCCTGTCCGGACTGGTCACGACCGGTTTCCTCTGGACCTGGTCCGCCGCGTGCTTGGCGAGGGGCGCCTCGACGCCCTAGAGGTCTGCGAGTGCTTCTTCGACAGGACGTTGAACATGACCTTCCTGGGCGCTTTTTTCTCTCGATACATCAACGGCGTCACCTTGCGTCATGGCCAGATCGCTCAGGCCATGCTCAGCTACCCGGTCGATTCCATCACCAACGGCGTTCACGCGGGCACCTGGACGTCGGCGTCGTTCCAGCGCCTGTTCGACCGGCGTATCCCGGAGTGGCGACGTGACAACCTCTACCTTCGCTACGCCGTCGGGATCCCCCTGGAAGAGGTCCGGCAGGCCCACATGGAGGCCAAGGAGGAGATGCTGGAGGAGATCGACGCCCGGACTGGTGTTCGCCTGGACCCGGTGGTGATGACCATCGGCTTCGCTCGTCGTGCCACCCCCTACAAGAGGCCCGATCTCCTCTTTTCGGACCTGGGTCGTCTGAAGGAGATCGCGCGACGGGCGGGCCCTCTGCAGGTGGTCTACGGGGGAAAGGCCCATCCCCGCGACGAGGCAGGCAAGGCGCTGATCCGCCGCGTCTTCGAGGCTGCGGCCGCCCTGCAAGACTCCGTCCGCGTTCTCTACCTGGAAGACTACGACATGGCCCTGGCCAGGTACCTCTGCGCGGGCGTGGACCTGTGGCTCAACACGCCGCAGAAGCCTCAGGAGGCCTCCGGGACTAGCGGCATGAAGGCCGCTCTCAACGGCGTGCCCAGCCTGAGCGTGCTCGACGGTTGGTGGATCGAGGGCCACGTGGAGGGTGCGACTGGTTGGTGCATCGGCGACGGATGGGAGTCGGGGAGCGATCCCGTCGAAGAGGCAGGTTCCCTCTACGATAAGCTGGAACAGACGATCGTTCCACTGTTCTACCAGCGGCCCCCGGCCTACGCCGGAGTCATGCGTTCTGCCATTGCTCTCAACGGGTCTTTCTTCAACGCGCAGCGGATGCTCTCTCAGTACGCGGCCAACGCCTATTTCCCGAACCATCGGCGGTGACCGACGAAGCTGTCAGAAAAGGTTCTCGCTCGTCGTGGGCCTGTCAAGGGCGAGTCTATCGTGACGCAGGTGCGGCAGACAGCGGCGGCGGGGGCACCCACCTCCCACGCCACGTTGGCCGCCAGTCCGCCCAGCGGGGAGATTCCTTCGGCTCGATTCCCGTGTCGTAGATTTCCACTCCGATCGGCCGCACGACAAGCTTGTCCGGGTCTTTCACTCGCTTGCCGTCCCCGCTTGGGCAGACTGAGAGGGCCACAAGCAGGTTGATCTCAGCGAAGAACTCGATAATGTCCCCCTTCTTTGCGTCTGTCTTGCCGAAAATCCTTACTCCTCGCACCGGGTCGATCCGCAGCCTTTGGAACACCATGAAGTTGTCGTGGATGTCTGGTTCCGTTAGCCCGAAGGGTTCGACGGCCTGGAGGAAGTTCAAGTGGCATGCGTTGAGGCCAGCCCGTCCTGTGGACATCTCCCTGATCTCTGGAGTGCAATGGCTCCCTGGGAAATGGTTGTGCCACCCCTTCTCAGGGGACGCTGTCCTCACCGTGTCTTCGATGCAGGTAGCCATGGGCCGGAACATCGGCACGTCGGACCAAAGACGGGTATAGAGGTTGATGAACATCCCCTCGACCGACATGCTGTGCGATGGGCGGAAGTACTCCCGGCGGGGATCATCCGCGTTCCACAGCGCGACATCGCCAATCTGAGGCCCCTCGACATCTGTGAAGCGAAAGGCCTGGCCCTTTCGCACAGTGAACCCTCTCCCGCCGTACGGCGGAACGATGAACTGCTCCACGAGCCGGAAAGTGGGCCGCGCAGCCCGCAGGCGATCGTAGAATCCCTTGTCCAGGATATAACGCGATACCAGGGCCCTGCCCCTCGGGTTCTGCGACATCCCCCAGCGCTGCATGTTCGTTTGAGCCCTGGCGCCGGGTCCTGCGGACTCACTCCTCCTTACTTGGCCAGCCACCACTTCTCCATGCGCCCCGGGGACCCGCCGCTGATGCTGTTGGACAGCTCGTAGCCACGCAGGTCTGGACTGTAGGCGAAGGAGTAGGCTTCCCATAGAATGGTGGCCCGCGCGTGCTCGTCCAAGACGAGCTTGTGGAACTGCTGGGCAAGCCCGATCCGTTTCGTCAGGTCGAGCTCCTGGCCCATCAGGTTGCAGAGGTCGTCGGCCTTGGCGCTGGAGTAGCGCCCGTAGTTGCGGTCGGAGCCGGTGAAGTAGTGCTCGTAGCACGGCTGGTTGGGGTCTGGGTGGCTCACGAGTTGGTCCCACTCGACGATGTCGAATTCACCCGCCACCACCTGAGACAGGGACCGTTGGAGCTCTGGACAATAGTAGTTGGGGTTGAACCCGGCTCGCCTGAGCATCTCAGGGATGAGGGGCTGGAGGTAGCCGCACGCGCCTCCGGGGTTGAAGCCAGGCATGTCGATCGCCAGGGCAGTGGGATCGGGATAGAGCTTGTAGCCCTGCTCGGTGAGGATCTGCCGCGCCTGGGCGAGGTTCTGTTCGACGGTGTTGATGTTGTAGCCCGTGTAGTTCTCGAGTTGCTCTCGTGGGAGGTTCCAGGGGCTGCCTACGTAGAACGCCCAGGCGCCCGGCTGACACCACTTTTCGTAGCCGATGTCGCACAGCGTTCGACGGTCCATGGCCAGGGAAACAGCCTGGCGCATACGGACGTTTGTCCACGGGGCCTTTTGATGGTGCACCTGGATGAAGACGGCCGAGATGCCGGGCAAACCCTTGGACCCCCACACGGGGTTGTCCTCTGGACGGAAGGGGCCGACAAATTTCAGGAAGGGCGCCTCCCGATACAGCGTATCAGCCCCCTCCCGAATGTTCGCACTACCAACCGAGCCTCCGCAGATATGAGCCCGTCCCGAGCGCAGAGCAGCGCCGCAGGCCGGCGTGCTCAAGAACTGGAAATGGACGCGCGCGAGGTAGGGGTATGGCTTTCCGTCAGGGGCGTTGCGATGGTAGTAGGGATTAGGAGCCATAGCGATGATTTCTTCGGCGATGAACCTCTCCAGCATCCAGGGTCCGGAGCCCGCCAACCAGGCGGGGAGCTCCTTCAGCCGGTTCTGCCAGTAGGTCTTCGGCTTGATGTCGTTGATGGAGGTGGCGACCATGTTCGGGAGCGCGGCGTAGGGCCACTTTGTCCTGATGACGGCTGTCAGCGGGTCCGGGCAATCCACGCCGGTCACAGGGACGAAGGTCCTGCCCCGCATGGTGCGGGTGAGGCCCTCGCCGGTCTTGATGGTCATGATGGACCACGCGACGTCCTCGCAATCGACGACCTCGAAGCCGCCGCCGTCCTTCACGGGGATAGCGGCCTTCATGTTCGGCTGTAGCTTGAAGGTCCAGGAAAGGCCGTCTTTGGAGATTGACCACTCGGTGGCCATCCGGCCTCTGATTTCCGTATCGGTCTGGGAGACGCTGTTGGACGGGACGTACTCTAGCAGGGAATCGTTAACGAGCTTGGCATACGTCGAGCAGCACTCCTGCCAGGACGCAAAGCCGAAGGGGGTGCCCGCGGTCAGCAGCGTGCCTCCGCGGCGTGGCTGCTCCGGCGCGGGCGTGGGGGTGGGAGTGGGTGGGCGCGGCGTTGCGATAGCCGTTGCGATAGCAGGGGCCGTGGTGGCAGTAGCCGCAGGGGCTACGGTCGGCGCGGTGGGGGCGCTCGTGGGTGTGGGAGGCGCCGGAGCCGTCGTGGGCGCGACGGTCGGCTCCGCGGCTGGCGCGCAGGAGACGACCAGGAGGATGAGTCCGAGACCAAAGGCTAAGGACAATCGGAACCATTTCGAAGACACCATGAGATACCTCCCTTTCGTGTCTCGCCTGCCATCGTCGAATAGTGAATGCTCCCCATTGGGCGGTGGCACAATCCTATGGCGGGCAGAAAGGGGTGTCAAGATACCTCGGAAGCCGATGGTATAGTGCGATTGACCCAGGAGAGCGCGATGCGTGATGCGTCTACCGACCGAGGACCCTAGGGAAGACCGTCGCCTGGAGGGCGGTGACGGACTCTCGGGCGAAGCCTTCCACCTCGTTCCGGCGCGCCGTGCTCATTGGCGCTGGGGGTGGGTCGTGGAGCCGGGCGATGCCATGCTTCTCAGCGAAGGGTGAGGGGACCTCGTCGGGCAGGTCGACACCGAGCATGACGGCGTAGGCGAGGGTCCAGCAGCGGGCCACGGCGGAGAGGTTGTACCCGCCGCCGCCCAGGGCGAGCCACCGGCCTGGGGAGAGGGCCTTCAGCTCTCGCACCGCCTCGGCGTAGCCGTGAGAGGTGAGAGCGAGGTGGCTCAGCGGGTCGTCGGCGTGGGTGTCTATGCCGAGCTGGGTCACCAGGACGTCGGGCCCGAAGGCGCGGACGAGGGGCGGCACGACCTCTCGAAAGGCCCAGAGGTACGTCGCGTCGTCGGTGAAGGGGGCGAGGGGGACGTTGACACTGAACCCCTCCCCTTCCCCTTGACCGATCTCCGTGGTGTGGCCTGTGCCTGGGAAGAGGTAGCGCCCGGACTCGTGGAGGGAGATGGTGAGGACGCTAGGGGAGGAGGCGAAGGCGTTCTGCACGCCGTCGCCGTGGTGCGTGTCGATGTCGATGTAGGCGACGCGCCTGAACCCCTTGGCCAGGAGGCTGCGGATGGCGATGACGGGGTCGTTGAAGATGCAGAAGCCGGAGGCGAAGTCCTCTCCGGCGTGGTGAAAGCCTCCGGCGGCGTTGAAAGCAACCTCCACGCGGCCATCGGCCACCGCCTCAGCGGCGACCAGGGAGGCGCCGGTGTTCAGGGAGGCCGCCTCGTACATCCCCTCCGTGACGGGGTTGTCGCCGTCGCCGCTGAACCCGTAGCGGTACTGCCGCTCCAGGTGCTCTCCGGCGCTGAGCGCCTTGACCGACTCGACGTAGTCCCTGGCATGGAAAGACAGAAGCTCGCTCTCGGTGGCGGCGCGGGGGGCGAGAAGTAGGGTGTCGGGGCGGTGGAGAAGCCCATAGGCCTCCAACAGCTCGTAGACGAGGCGGAGGCGGCTGGGCCTGAGGGGGTGGCCTTCGCCCAGGAAGTCCCTGGTCAACGCCTGGTCGTAGAGGAAGGCGGCCTTCACCGGCCCTCTCCCAGGGTCCCGAGGCCTCGGGACAGGGAAGAGGCCAAGAGGCTTTTCATGTGGTCCCAGTGGGTCCCGCGCCAGTAGAGGCGGTGGCAGGAGGGGCACTCGTTGAAGCGGTCGCGGTGGGCGTAGACGTAGGGGGGAACGCGCCCTGTCACTTCCTCTTTGCTCCGGGGCTCCAGGGGGACGTTGCAGAGGAGGCATCGTGTGAAGGCCCGATCTGTGGAGAGGCCGAAGACGCTGGCAATTTCCTGGAGCTGCGTGGCGGGCGTCTCGCCGCGGAGGTAGAGGACCCGGAGGGGGCCGCGGGTCGCCACCCGGCGGCGGGCCAGGGGAAGGTCCCTGGTAAGGAGGACGCGGTCTTCTTTGAGAGCGCGTCGAATGACGGTGTCGTCGTCCTCGTGGCGGGCGAGAACGGCGTCGTAGCCCAAGGAGCGAAGGCTCTTGACGAGGCGGCCCAAGTGGGCGTCCACCAGGAAGCGAGGAGGGTTCACGTCATACCTCGGTCTCCACGTTGTGGGCACCCAGGAGCCTGACCTTCATGTCACAGGGCAGCGCACTAGGTCGCCCTTTGTCGGAGGAGAACTCGTGCGAGACGAGGCAAGATGCCTACACGTCCGATTCCAACGGATTCTCCGAATAACCTTCTCGGATCGGCCAGTGGTAACTCTGACGCTGGCTCGTGTTCGGCTTCTCTGCGGGCTTCGCGTAACACTCTCAGGTATTCAGGCAGATCTTTCGAAATGAAAGACATGTCTGCGCTGGGAACATGCCGAGATGTAAGATATAGTTGAACTGCCTCTTTCCCACATAATTTTTCGAAGTGAACGAGGCTTGGCTCCAAGCCGTGTGCAGCCAATTCCCCTCGCAAATCCACGAAATCGCGCATCTTGTCTCGGTTGCTCTCAATGGAGTCGTACCACCCGCACAGGGGGTCCCACAGGCCCTTGCGCAGGATCTCCTCAATGGCGATGCGCAACTCATTGAACACGGCTTCGCGGCGACTCTTGCTCCCACCGAACAAATCACGGTCAGCGCTGACTAGGGAACTTCTTGCTCGCTCTGGTAGAAGTGTCCACAGCGGATCAGGGAAAAAGTAGGTCCTGAGACGTTGTTCCGCCGTCTCCCCTTCGCGCTTCTGGAAATAGTCCCGCAACTGGGATGGCTCGAGCCTGGACTCGGCCCATCCCTCTGCAAGGTGCCAGTAATGTCCCCATGAGATGTATTCACCCTGGGCGTCAGTCAACAAGGGATAGTAGCCTTCCTCATAAGGGTCTATGTCAGGCTGTATGGAAGAGAGTTTGTACTCTCCTGACAGCAACTGACAGGCCTTGGCTAGCTTTTCTGGGTCTCTGCATTGCCTCGACGACCGTATGGCCTCAAAGCAGTCGACAACCTCTTGGAGATCCACGCTCTCGAACCACGGTGAAACGCGTCCCTGCCTCCAGGGAAACTCTCGAACAAAGGCCGGTATCTGGCTTACCTCGGCCATATTGGATGGCCACTCCACGCCAAGAGCCTTGGCTAAGGCTTGTTTGTCCTCATAAGTGGTGGGGGGATCGTTCAGAAGAGCCTCGTACAGAAACTGCAAAGCATCCTCATACTTGCCGTCGCCTTTACTGACGTGGAATTCAGCCACGAGAAGAAAGTTGCCGACTGCGTCCCACGATTCTTCGAACATCGGTGGCCATAGCTCGTCAAATGAACGGATGGGGCCCAGGCGCCCGACGGCATTCCGGACCCTTTCGAGTGCGTCCCTGGTGTTGTCGGAATGCCCTTCGACTTTCAACAGGCGCCAGAGCCGTGCAGCCTCGAGGTGTGCAAAGACATAGAGTCTAACGGGGTCTTCCTGTTGGTCCGGCTGGTAGGGAGGCCAGTTCGTCCGCGATGCAGACTCTAACCGATCCGCTACGTATGTTGCGATGCTCGAAGGGTCTTCGAATCCCCGAAGCATAGCTGCTTGGGTATCGGGGTCGACGAATCCGGAGCCAGGCGAGCCGTGCACCACGTTCTTAATCACGTTTATTCGTTCAGTGAATTGTTCGGGAGCCAGGCTCTGGGTGCAGAAGAGCCAGAACAATTCCGCTGAGTCGCTGACTGGATCCTCCCTGGCCTCAATCCTTTTGAGAAGGGTCAAGGTGCGGAGTGGATCAGGAATCCAGCTCATCGCGTCCTCCATAGTGCACTGTCTCGCTCGGGCAGACGGCGAGGAGGCGGCCCTTGTCTCGGTACTCTACTCTAAGCAGTATACTAGCGGTGAACGCGTAGAGGCAGGCACTATGGATCTATCAGAGCTTCTCGCCAAGGTGGATGGACGCCTGGGGGAGGAGAGGAAGAAACTCCTCCAGACGGCCTACGCCGTAGCGGAGAAGGCCCATGCCGGCCAGCGCCGCGAATCGGGCGAGCCCTTCATCGAGCACCCACTCCAGACGGCGATGATCCTGGCCGGGCTTCAAGTAGACGTCACCACCATCCAGGCGGCCCTCCTTCACGATGTGGTGGAGGACAGCGGCGTTCCCCTTGCCGACATCGAGGCCCAGTTCGGGCCGGAGGTGGCCCGCCTGGTGGACGGGGTCACCAAGCTCGCCAAACTCGGCATCCCCGCGTCCCGTCTGGGCCAAAGCGGGGCCTCGGAGGACCTGGCGCACGCCCAGGCGGAGAGCCTCCGCAAGATGCTGGTGGCCATGGCCCAGGACATCCGCGTCGTCCTCATCAAGCTGGCGGACCGTCTCCACAACATGCAGTCCCTGGGAGCCCTGCCACCGGAGAGACAGCGACGCATCGCCCAGGAGACCCTGGACATCTACGCTCCCCTAGCCCACCGGATGGGCATGTGGGAGATGAAGTGGCAGCTGGAGGACCTGGCCTTCCGCCACCTGGAGCCGGAGAAGTACCGGGAGGTGGCCGATCTCCTGGCTTCGAAGCGAAAGGAGCGGGAGGAGTACATCGCCCTGGTGACCCAGCAGCTCCGCGAGGAGCTGTCCCGGACAGGAGTTCAGGCAGAGGTGGTGGGCCGGCCCAAGCACCTGTACAGCATCTACCAGAAGATGCAGCGGTACGAGACCATGGACCGGCACTTCGGGGACATCTACGACTTACTGGCCGTCCGGGTCATGGTGGAGACGGTGTCGGAGTGCTACGCGGCTCTCGGGTGCGTCCACGCCCTCTGGCGCCCCCTCCCCGGCCAGTTTGACGATTACATTGCGACTCCCCGTGAGAACGGCTACCGCTCCCTCCACACCACCGTCCTGGGGCCCGGCAGCAAGCCGCTGGAGGTGCAGATCCGCACCCACGAGATGCACCGCGTCGCGGAGTACGGGATCGCCGCCCACTGGCTCTATAAGGAGGGGACACCGGCGGACATGCGCTTCGAGGAGCGCATCTCATGGCTCCGGCAGCTTCTGGACTGGCAGCGGGAGGTGAGCGGGGCCGAGGAGTTCATGGAGCAGGTGAAGACCGATCTCCTGCCCGGGCAGGTCTTTGTCTACACGCCGAAGGGCGAGGTGAAGGAGCTCCCCGCCGGCGCGACGCCTCTGGACTTCGCCTTCCGCATCCACACCGACCTGGGCCTCAAGGCCAACGGCGCCAAGGTGAACGGGCGCCTGGTCTCCTTCAACTACCAGCTCAAGAACGGCGACACGGTGGAGATGCTGACGGCCAAGGGCGGCAAAGGGCCCAGCCTGGACTGGCTCAACCCGAACCTGGGCTACGTGAACACGGCCATGGCGCGGGAGAAGGTCCGCCAGTGGTTCCGCCGGCAGGAGAAGACCACCAACCTGGCGCGGGGCCGCGAGTTGCTGGACCGGGAGGCGAAGCGCCTCGGTATGCACCTCGACGCGGCGGAGCTGACACCTCTGTTCGGTTTCGAGACGGAGGAGGAACTCCTGGTGTCGCTGGGGAACGGCAGCCTGGGAATCCACCAGGTAGCTGGGCGGCTGGCGCCGCTGGAGGAGAAGCCGCAGCCCCCCCGACTCGTCGGGGTGGCCCGCCCCGAGGAGGGCAAGGCCCTGGAGGTGACCGTCCTGGGGATGGGCAACCTGACGACGCGCCTTGGGGCTTGCTGCCATCCTGTTCCGGGAGAAGAGATCGTCGGGTTCATCACCCGGACACGGGGGATCACCATCCACCGGAGGAGTTGCCACAGCGTCTTGAACGAGGACGAGCCGGACCGCCTCGTCGAGGCCAGTTGGAGCAATCCCGCGAGGCTCTACCCCGTGGACGTCAGCGTGCAGGCCTGGGACCGTGTGGGGCTGTTGCGAGACATCACCACGGTCGTCTCGGAGGAGAAGGTAAACATCGGCGGGGTGAGCGATAGACACCACCCCGACAATTCGGTTACTATATACCTCACCCTGGAGACGACGGGACTTTCGCAACTGAGCCGGCTCCTCTCGAAGCTGGAGGGGATTCGGGGCGTGGTGAGCGTGAGCCGCTCCTCTCTTGGGGCGAAAGTCAGCTAAAGCCAGAGAAGCGGAGAGGGAGCAGTGGCGAAGAAGAGCCTTTCGTCGGCGAAGGCGGCGCGGCAAAACGAGAAACGACGGACGGAGAACCGGGGGCGCCGCCAGACGGTGCGAACGGTCATCCGGACGGCACGGGAGGCCATTGTTTCCGAGCCGGCGGAGAGCGAGGCGGCGGTCAAGGCCGCCGTTCGAGCGCTGGACGTGGCCCGCTCACGTGGAGTGGTGTACAAGCGGAACGCGGCGCGCCGGAAGAGCCGGCTGATGAAGCAGTTGAACAAGGCGAAGTCTGCGGCCTCGTAGCTCTCTAGGCTTTTCGTGCATCGAGAGGGGGGCGGCCCGCCGAAGGCGGGCCGCCCCCCTACGC
>JACQUM010000013.1 GCA_016210295.1 Chloroflexota bacterium
AAGCTGGACCCTCACCCGCTGTCCCCCTCTCCCTCAGGGAGAGGGGGAATTATAAGGAGAGCAGGGGGTCACCCCCTGCAACCCCCACCGAAGGGGTGACCCCACTGGACTCTCCCTTCCTCCCCCTTCCCTCGACAAGCTCAGGACGGGGCTCGTCCCTCGAGCGGGGAGCCAGCTTCTCCAACGGGACTAGGCGTCCTTAGGTCTCTGGACGTTCGAGAGGCGGTCGATGAGCTGCCGCTGATGGATGGCCATGGTCAAGTCGCCCCGGGTGCGCTCCAACACGCCGCGGACCATGTCCGTCGTCCGGCGGAGGCCGCCGGTCATGCCGTCGGGGAAGTCCATGGTCACCAGCACGCGGTAGATCTCGTCCATGGCGTCCAGGGCCTCCTCGCACCGGCGGAACTCTCCCGCACGGATCCTATCGAGAATGAAGCGGCGGAGCTCGCCTGCCGCCTCCCCGATGCCGTTGAGATAGGGAGCCTGACCGATGTTCAGCTCCTCCGGCGAGAGGACCCTCTGGCCAAAGACAAGAGAAGAGAGGGTGGACGCCTCGGCATATTCCTTCTGGGCGTCGTCCACGAAGCCCATGTAGAAGAGGTCGGGGTGAGGCTCCAGGAGGGAACGGAGCTGACGAAGCCCTTCCCCTGCCTCAGCGAGGAGAGCCCCGGCCTGCTGCTCCTCTCCCCGGTGGACTGCGCGAATGGAGTTGGCGCAGAAGCGGATGGTGGAGCGGGAGAGTTGCAGGGCCTGGTCCCGGCTGGCCTGCTTGGCGGTGAAGGCGCCGCGAATCTTCTCCGCGAGGGGCTCGAGGTCCAGGCTCACTCCGAGCCCCGCCTAGAGACCAAGGCCGCCATCGTCGTCGCCCTCGTCGGGGCCCATAAGGTGGCTGATCTCCTCCATTGTGCCCTTGCCGCCGCCGGCGAAATGGCGCGCCGCGCGCTCCTCGCCGAGGGATTCCGCCATTTTCTGCATGTCTTTCGGCTCGTCGGGGTTCAGGTCGTCCATCCAGGACATCTGGTCGTAGCCCCGCGTCAGCTCCTGGTCGGAGCGCAGGACGGCGATGCGGGAGATGTGTCGGTTGAGCTCTTTGCCTCCGCAGTGGGGGCAGGAGGCGCCGCCCTCGGCCGCCGAGAAGGTGCGGAAGAAGAGAGTGAGGTGGCGCCGACAGCTGCCACAGGTATACTCGTAGACTGGCATGGTCTCACCAAAGGAGAATTATCCTGCTCTATCTTACCACCCTCTCGCCCGACGCTCATCCCTCTTCCGAAGGGAAGGGGCTTGACATACATCTCGGGCTCTGGTAAACAAAGGGAGATAAAGAGGCGCTTGTCTGATCTTGAGGATGGGAGAGGGGGCCTATGGCAACGGCACCGCGAACACAAGCTCCGGCCATTACAACGTCTGTCCCACGCTACCGAAACCTACGGCAGATGCTGATGCGGTTTCGCCGACGGCCTCTGGGTATCCTCGGCCTGATCATGCTCCTGACCGTCTTCTTCATCGCCGCTTTCGCCAACGTCATCTCCCCTGCCGACCCCTTCAAGTTCTCCGCGGCTGATTATCTTGCCCCACCCAGCGCCGACCACATCTGGGGCGCCGACCGGTACGGCCGGGACCTGATGAGCCGCATCTTTCATGGCGCCCGCATCTCCCTGGCCGTGGGGTTCACCGTCGCCCTAATAGGGGGTGGCATCGGTGGCATGCTGGGGATCATCTCCGGCTACATGAAGGGGAAGTTTGACCTGGTTTTTCAGCGCTTCGTCGACATCACGCTCGCCTTCCCCTCCCTCATTCTGGCCATGGCCATTGTCGCGGCCCTGGGCTTCGGCGTCGAAAAGGCGATCTTCGCCATCGCCATCCCGCTAATCCCCCGCGCGTCGCGTGTCGTCCGCTCCGCTGCTCTCGGCGTCAGCGCCCAGCCTTACGTGGAGGCGGCCCGCGTCATCGGGGCCGGCAACGTCCGCATCGTCCTCCTCCACGTCGTGCCCAACTGTATGGCCCCCTGGCTCATCATCCTGACGGCGGAGCTGGGGTCGGCCATCATCGCCGAGGCTTCCTTGAGCTTCCTGGGGCTCGGCATTCAGGAGCCCAATCCCTCCTGGGGCCTGATGCTCTCCGGGAGCGCCGCGCAGTACGCGGAGCTCGCCCCGTGGCTGGTCATCTTCCCCGGCCTCGCCCTGAGCTTCACCGTGTTCGCTTTCAACGTGCTGGGCGACGCGGTGCGGGACATCCTGGACCCCCGCCTCCGGGGTGGCCGGTAACAGTCCTCGTCCTCTGTTGCTGAAACGCGGTGGCCTTCTAGGCCACCGCGTTTTCTATGTGCCGGAGCTGGAGCAAGCGACCGCGCCTGTCCACCTCCACAGCGATCACGTCTATGCGGCGCTCTGGAGGGAGCCCCTCTCGCTCTTGAGCGAAGCTTTCGGCGAGGAGGGTCAGCCTTTCCTTCTTCGCCTGGGTCACCGATTCCTCGGGGGTACCATACTCCCCCAAGGTGCGGGTCCGGACTTCGACGAAGACCACGCAATCTCCCTGGGTGCCCACGACGTCGATCTCGCCCCAGCGGCACCTGTAGTTCTCCGCCAGGATTCGATAGCCCGCCTCCTCCAAGTAGCGACGGGCCAGGCGCTGCCCGTAGAGGCCCAGTCGCGTGCGGCGCGTGGACATTCCTGGTCTCAGGGCTTGGCTGGGGCGCTCCTCGAAGAGCGCGCCTCCGCGTAGCGTCGGACCGGGGCAAAGGTGCGCCGATGCACAGGGGACGGGCCCAGGCGCGCCAGGGCTGCGAGGTGCTCCGGCGTGCCGTACCCTTTGTGCCGGGCGAAGCCGTAGCCAGGATAACGGCTGTCTAACTCCACCATGATGCGGTCCCGCGCCACCTTAGCCACGATGGATGCGCAGGCGACGCTTGAGGAGAGAGAGTCTCCGTGGACGATGGCCCGGTAGGGGAGCCCCGCTTCCCGCAGGGGGACGGCGTCGATCAGGAGGGCCTGGGGCAGCGCTCCCAAAGCGTCGAGGGCCCGCAGCATCGCCAGCTTGGTCGCCTGGACGATGCCGGCCTCGTCGATGGTCGCCGACGATACCATGCCGAGCCCGACGGCGGCTTGAGCGAGGATGAGAGGGACCAGCTCTTCACGGACTTTGGCAGAGAGGAGCTTGCTATCGTTGACGCGCGCCAGCCAGGGAAGAGAGGTGTCAGCGGGGAGGATGACGGCCGCCGCGGCGACGGGTCCCGCAAGAGGCCCTCGCCCCGCCTCGTCGAGCCCCGCGATGCGGGCGTATCCAGCGGAGCGCAACTCATCCTCGTAGGCCAGGGTGGGAGTTGGCCTGCTCACTGCAGCTACCGCGCGGCGCTGGCCAAGCCTTGGGCTAGCTCTCCTGCTCTCCCTGCAGCGACGGGAACCTCTTGGTGGACCTGCTCGATGACGCCGCCGCCCAGGAGTTCCTCTCCGGCGTAGAAGACCACGGCCTGACCGGGCGTAGCGGCTCGCTGCGGCTCGTGGAAACGCACCTCCACCTGCCCCTCCTCTGAAGGGATAAGTGTGGCAGGCGCCTCCGGCGACTTGTACCTGATCTTGGCGGTGAGCTGGAGTGGACTCTTCGGCCAGTGACCGGAGAGGAAGGAGACGCCGCCGGCCCGCAGGGAGGCGTGAAGCAGGTCCCGCTCTTCACCCACGATCACGGTGTTCGACTCGGCTTCAATGCTGACGACGTAGCGTTTCCGGCCCTGGAAGCCCGTGCCCAGGCCCTTGCGCTGGCCCACGGTGTAGCCGACGATGCCGTCATGCTGGCCCATAACACGGCCGTCCAGGTCGACAATTGGCCCCGGCTTCATCTCGGTCCGGTCTGACAGGAACTGGCGATAGTCGCCGTCGGGGACGAAGCAGATCTCCTGGCTGTCCGGCTTCTCGGCCACGGGAAGCTCCATCTCCCGAGCGATGCGACGGACCTCCGTTTTGGGGATCTCTCCGATGGGGAAGAGGACGCGACGCAGCTCCTCCTGGCCCACGCTGTACAGCACATAGGTCTGGTCCTTCGTCGCGTCGGCGGCCTTCAGTACGGTGACGCCCTGGGGTGTCTCGCGGCGGCGGGCGTAGTGGCCCGTGGCAATGAAATCGACGTCCAGGCTTGCGGCCCGCCGCAGGAAGAAGGCGAACTTCACCTTGTCGTTGCAGGCGATGCACGGGTGGGGAGTCCGCCCCCGCGCGTACTCTTTGACGAAGTAGTCGATGACGTGGGCCTTGAACTCTCGCTCGAAGTTGAGGACGTAGTGGGGAACGCCCAGGCGCTGGCAGACCCGCCGAGCATCCTCAATGTCTTGAATGGAGCAGCACTGCCGGTTGTGCCGGGAGGCGCCCTCCACCTCCTGGCTCCACAGACGCATGGTGACGCCGACGACCTCGTAACCTTCCTCCCGAAGGAGGTAGAGGGCGACGGAGGAGTCCACGCCTCCGCTCATGGCGACGATGACCTTGCCCTTGCTCATGGCGAGTCCATGATAGCGAGGAAAGCGAAGGCTGCCAAGCAAAGGGGGCGAAGCCTCGCTCTGGACGACGGTCCAGCTCTCCATCCTCTTGGAGGGCGAGATGGTGCTGGAAACCGCATGCCACGCCGCCGCTCCGCGTTGACCCTGGCGGGGATGCCCCGTAGAATGGTCTGGCCTTGATACCTTCCACGGGAGAGCAGAGACTGGAGCCGCTGGATGTGGCGCGGCGGGCCGTAGAGTCCGCCTCCGACCGTCAGGCCTCGGACATTCTCTTGCTGGACGTCCGAGGGCTCTGCGCGTACGCGGACTTCTTCGTGCTCGTCTCCTCCGACTCCGTCCCCCAGACGGAGGCCATTGTCCGCAGCATGGAGACGGACCTGGCCGACCTGGGGGGACATCCTCTTCATATAGAGGGAGCGCCTCGCTCCGGCTGGGTGCTCATGGACTTCAGCGACGTCATCGTCCACATCTTCTCCCCGGAGCAACGCGCCCACTATAACCTTGAAGGCCTCTGGCGCCTGGCGACGCCGCTGATCAGGATTCAGTGATCCACCGCTCAACGTCCAGGCCGTAGCGCGCTATCTCCTCCGGGCGGAACCAGAGGTTCACCTCCTCCACCGCCCGCTGGGGGGAGTCGGAGCCGTGCACCAGGTTCCGCCCGATGGTGAGCCCCAGATCGCCGCGGATGGTGCCGGGCGCTGCCTTCACCGGGTCTGTCGCCCCCATGGTCTGCCGCGCCGCTTCGATAGCCCTCTCTCCCTCCAGCACCAGGGCAAGGACGGGGACGGAGGTGATGTAGGAGACGAGAGGCTCAAAGAAGGGCTTGCCGCGATGCTCGGCGTAGTGGCGAGTAGCCAGCTCGCGGTCTACCTGGACGAGCTTGGCGGCGACCACCTTCAGGCCCCGGCGTTCAAAGCGGGTGAGGACCTCGCCGATCAGGCCCCGCTGGACCGCATCGGGTTTGATGAGGACCAGGGTTCGTTCTACGGCCATACGTTCTCTCCTCTCACCGACCCGTCTCCGTTGGCTCAGATGTCCACAATTTGCTTCAAGACCCTCACCCCCTGTGTCCCCCTCTCCCTCTGGCAGAGGGGGAAGGAGTAAGAAGAACTGGGGGACACCCCCAGACCCCCGTCAGCGAGGGCTGTGCCCTCTCTGGACTCACCTCGGGCGACCTCTGGCTCGCGCGGTAGAGAGCCCTTACCCTTACCCCCTTTGTCCCCCTCTCTCTTAGCAAAGGGGAGGAAATAAGGAGGCGAGGGGACACCCCCTTCGCGGGGCTTGGGGCAGGCTCTCGGACTCTGTCAAAGTCCCGATGCGTCGGGATGAACTCTCCAACAGCGAGTTTTGAAACAGGTTCTAGCGGAATAGAGCCGCCCAAAACCTCGGTCACAGAGACAAGAGCTCGTTGGTCGCTGCTCACAGAGCCCCGCCCTCCTTCTCCAGGACGGCAGGGTGACGCAGGTAAAGGGGCGCCAGGGTCACGGGATCGTCCGACTGACCGTGCGAGAGCCGCATCCAGCCCAGGTAGCCGATGTAGCCGGCCCGGCGCAGCCGGGCGGGGCCGGCGGGGAAGACCGCCTGATCCCTCAGCCTCTCGCGGATGTACGCCTCCGCGACCGGCGGCATCTCGCCACAGAAGACGCTGTGCTGCTCGACCTTCTGGCAAAGGCGCTCCGTGGAGAGAATCTGTTCCTCCTCCAGCTTACTCCACGCGGAGCCGGCGTCCTGGAAGAGAGCGGCGGCCAGCTCGCCCCGTCCGGCGTCGAGGACTGCCCAGATGGGGAGACCGCTCCAGGCGTAGGGGATCGCCTCCGCCTCCAGAGTGCTGACTCCAACGATGGGAAGGCCAAGGCCAGCCGCCAATCCTTTGGCGGCGCTCATCCCCACGCGGATCCCTGTGAAACTCCCGGGGCCGCGCGCCACGACAACTCCCCTGAGTTCTGAGAGCGGGCCCTTCCCCTGGCCGAGCACCTGCTCGATGGCGCCGAACAGCTCGACTGTATGGTTTCTCCCCGCCACCCAGGTCAGCTCCGAGCGGATGGCGCCGTCCTCCGCAAGGAGGGCTACCCCCGCCGTGGAGGTCGAGGTGTCAATGGCTAGGTACACGATGACTCCTTGGCATCAAGAAACAGTGCTTTTGTGTCCCTCTGACAGCTTTGCCATAAACCCGTTCTTTGAAGAACTGTTTTGACCATCCCCCTGGCCCCCTTCCCTTCGGCAAGCTCAGGGCAGGCCCTGGAAGGAAGGGGGAAGGGAAATAGAAAATCTGGGGACACCCCCATCCGCCTGCGGCGGACCGTCAGCGTCCCGACTTGTCGGGATTCTGGACTCACCCAATTTCTCTTCCCCGTCTCCCGCTCACCGTCCGGTCTCCCGGAGCTCAGCGACGAGCCTCTCGTAGCGGGTGCCGTGGGGCTCCAGCGTGATCTCGCGCTGGTCTTCCGAGATGCGCCGCAGGCGGACGATCATCCGCTCGGGTGGGAGGGCGCTCATGCCTCGCTCCGCCCATTCGATGGCGCAGACGCCTGGGCCTTGCACGTAGTCCTCCAGACCGAGGTCCCAGGCCTCCGCTCCTCCTTCGATCCGATAGAAGTCGATGTGGTAGAGAGGCACACGTCCCTGGTACTCGTTCACGAGGACGAAGGAGGGGCTTTTGGTGTACTCCTTGACGCCGAGACCTCTCGCCAGCCCTTGAACGAAGGTGGTCTTGCCCGTGCCCAAGTCGCCCAGAAGGAGGATGACCTCTCCTCCTCTCAAGAGGGCGCCCAGGCGAGACCCTAGCTCCTGGGTCTCCTCCGGGCTCCGCGTGGTGAGCCGAAGGGAGAGCGCGGGCATCAGAAGTGGCGCCATCCGAGGCGCTCGGGAAGAGGAAGGATGCCGTGAGCGTCCCGCAGGGTGACCCGCCGCAGGCGGGCCGTCGGCCCTCCGGACACCTCTCCGACGATGGTGACGGCCACGGGGCACCGCTTCCTCACTCGCTCCACCGTTTCAAAAGGCGCGGCGAAGAGGAGCTCGTAGTCCTCGCCGCCCGTCAGGGCGAGATGCGTCGCTTCCTTGGGGAAGAGGTGGAGAAGGGCAGGGGAGAGAGGGAGGAGGTCGGCGCGGACCGTGGCGGAGACGCTGCTGGCCCGGCAGAGGTGGCCGAGGTCGGCGAGCAGGCCGTCGCTCACGTCTATGGCAGCGCGCACTCCCTCCTCCGCAAGGACCTGACCTGCGTCTATTCGGAGCGGGGGCCGTCGTTGAGCGTGGACGAGGGCGGCACCTTCCGCCCCTTCGACGGGCTGACTGCCACGGGAAAGGAGACGAAGGCCCCCGGCGGCGTCACCCAGGGCGCCAGTGACCGCCAGGAGGTCGCCGGGCCGCGCTCCTGAGCGGAGGAGCGCTCGCGGAGAGCCGTCCTCTCTGGCGTCTACCGTTCCTGTGAGCGAGACGCTGATCATGATGACAAGCGCCACCCCCGTGTCGCCGCCAACGATGGCGACGCCAGAGGCCAGCGCAGCCTCCGCCAGGCCTTGATACAAAGCGTCGACCCAGGCCACCTCCGTGTCGGCGGGCATACTCAAGGCCACCAGGGCAGCCTGGGGGCGTCCTCCCATGGCGGCGATGTCGCTCAGATTCACTGCCAAGGCCTTCCATCCCAGATCGGCCGGCGAAACCGTTGCGCGAGAGAAGTGGACTCCCTCGATCTGGTCGTCCGTGGTGAGGAGCTGGTAGCCGGCCTCCACGCGCAGAAGAGCGGTATCGTCGCCGATGCCGACGAGGACATCCTGTCGAGGAGGGAGGGCCCGGGAGAGGAAGCCTTCCAGGCGACGGATGAGGGGATGCTCTCCTATCCCGCTGATCTTCATCGGCGTTATTATAGACGGACGAGCGGCAGCGCCACAACGCAGCGCTCCGCTTGACACGGGAGAAACGTGCGCAGCGCCATCCTGGCCGACATCCACAGCAACATCGTGGCTCTGGAGGCCGTCCTTTCTTTCCTAGAGAGGCACGGGGGCTTCGATCGGCTCTGGGTCCTAGGCGACACGGTCGGCTACGGCCCCCGCCCGAAGGAGTGCATCGACCTTCTCCGCGAGCACGACCACCTGGCCGTCGCGGGGAACCACGACCTGGGCGCTATTGGCCGGACGTCCCTGGCCGTCTTCAACGCGGAGGCGGCCCTCTGCTGCCGGTGGAGCGGAACCCAACTGGAGGAGAGACACCGCGCCTACCTGGCGGGCCTTCCTCTGGTGGCCACGGAGGGGGACTTCACGCTCGTCCACGGAAGCCTCCGAGACCCTATCTGGGAGTACCTGGTCCACGAAGAGGCGGCCAACGCCAGTTTCCAGCGCCTCTCCACCCGCTACCTTCTGGTCGGCCATTCCCATCTGCCCCTCCACTATCGCGAGACAGAGGGCGGCGTCTCCCTGGACTCTCCAGGGCCGGAGAACCCCTTCACCCTGGGAGAGGAGCGGGCCATCCTGAATCCCGGCAGCGTCGGACAGCCGCGGGACGGAGACCCCCGGGCCGCCTGCGCCCTGTACGACACGGAGAAAGGAACCTTCCGCTCCTACCGGGTAGAGTACGACACCTACTCCGTGCAGCAGGAGATGCAGCGCCTCGGCCTGCCGGAGCGGATGGGCGTGCGGCTCAACTTCGGCTGGTAGCGAACAGGGGCATGCCTGCGGTCCGTCAAACTCGCATCGGGTTCTCCTCCAAAGGAGCGGACCTGGAGGGAATCCTCTCTCTGCCCTCGGAGATGGGAGGGCTCCTGCCTGCCGTCGTTGCCTGCCCACCGGACCCGCAGTTGGGAGGCACCATGGAGAGCACGGTCATCTCCAGCGTCTGCCTTGGCCTCAACGGGAGCGGCGTTGCCGTCCTTCGCTTCAACTTCCGAGGGGTGGGAGGCAGCACCGGCAGCCACACCCTGGGGGCAGGGGAGCTGGAGGACGCACGCAGCGCCTACAGAGTGCTGCGCGAATGGCCGGGCGTAGATAAGAAGCGCATAGGTTTGCTCGGGTACTCCTTTGGGGCAGGCATCGCCGTCCGCGTGGGGAAGCGAGAGAAGGAGGTGGCCGCCGTCGCCGCCATCTCGCCACCCCTCAAGATGCCCCCCGTCGGGCTCCAGATAGCCAAGGGGCTGGCCCCGTACCCACACCCTCTGCTTCTCATCATCGGAGCGCGGGACGGGCTCACCTCGCCCAAGGAACTGGAGGAGTGGGCGAAGGGCCTGGGCTCCACTGTCCGGACGGAGACCGTGCCGGAGGCGGACCGGGCGTGGCACGGGCAGGAGGAGGCGCTGGCGGCTCGCGTCGTAGCCTTCTTCCTGGCGGCATTCCGGTAAATCCAACCACACGGCGAAGGCCCTCATCCTCCTTCGGCAAGCTTAGGGGAAGGGCAGCCTGACCCCCTTGACGACCGGAGAGCTCGTTCCTATGCTGTTATGCCCCAAGGAAGCGTCTTGGGAGAAACCTTCCGAGGAGGGGGACATGGCCACCTACGTGTTGCTCAGCACCCTGACCGATGAGGGGCGGAGGACGGTGAAGGAGCGGCCCGAACGTATCCAGGAGGTGAACAAGGAGATCGAGGCCTGGGGAGCGAAGGTTGTCGCCCAGTACGCCGTCCTGGGGCCCTACGACTTCGTGAACATTGTGGAGGCGCCTGATAACGAGACCATCGCCAAGGTCTCCGTGGAGCTCGGCAGCCGGGGCACCGTCCAGATCATGAGCCTCCCTGCCATCACCATTGAGACGTTTGCCAAGAAGATCAAGGGCTCCAGCGCGTCGAGGCCCAGGGCCCGCTAGCAGGATGCTGAAATTCACCCCCAAACCCCCTCAAGGGGGTTCAAGGTAGCCCTTCGGGCTATTATCTACGGAAGGGGGATACCCCCTTTCACCCCTGGCAATCCCGAGTCTTCGGGACTGCACTCCCCTTTTTCAGCATCCTTAGGGAACCGGTACGGGACTCCAGGCTGGCTGGTTGGGCCTACCGCCCCGTCCAGCCAGCTTCGATTTCCCGCACGTAGTCAATATGCTCCTCCAGCCGCCCCGGCTTGAAGCCGAATATCCGCTGCACCGCGTCCACATCCGTGTAGTTGTCCACCTCGAGCTGCTTCAGCTCGTCGGGGGTGGCCGGGGGGTTCTTCATGGCGAGGCCGGTGAAGACGACGCCTGGGAGGAAGAGGGAGCGCAGCACCGGCACAAGGACGCGGCGCTGGCCGCGGACGCGAAGCACCAGCTTGTAAATCTCGGCCAGAGACCAGTGCTCCGGCCCTCCGATCTCATAAGACTGGCCCACGTGGCGGTTGTCCTTGAGGCAGAGCATGATGAGGGTGACCAGGTCCTCGACCCATAGCGGCTGGAACAGCGCCCTTCCCCCGTCGGGGAGGGGGAGCACGCCCGGGGCCATGTTGATGGTCTGAACGACGTTGTCGAGGAAGCTGGGGCTGTCGCCGTAGATGAAGGACGGCTTCAGCACCGTGTGGTCGAGGCCGCCATGCAGGACGGCCTGCTCGCCCAGCCACTTGGAGTAGATGTAGCGGTACCGGGGGGCGTTGACCGTGCCCAGGGCGCTGAGGTGGACGAGGCGCCGCAGCCCTGCCCGCTGCATGGCCTTGACGACGTTTTCAGTCCCCTCGACGTTGACCGACTGGAAGGTCCGCCTCTGAGTCTCCCGCAGGATGGCCACGGTATGGACCACTGCCTGCGTCCCTTTCATGGCCTCAGCCAGGCGAGCGGGGTCGTCGCGAACGTCTCCCGCCACCGTTTCGACCACCTCCCGGAGAGTCCGCAGAGCATCGTCGGGGGGAAGAGGGCGTTTCGGGCCTGCCCCAGGCCCCGCCGGATCGGGGATGAGGCCCACCGGGGAGGCCGACATAGCCTCGCGAAGAGCTCGCGATGAAGGGGCGACTTCAGACCAGAAGCGGCCGGGGTCTCGAGATAGGAGACGGACCCGTTGGCCCTCCACGAGGGCGAGGCGCAGGACGATGCGCCGCCCAATGAATCCCGTCCCGCCGGTGACCAGGATCATTCGCCCTCCCCTGGCCAGTATATATAATGAGGGGGCTTCAAGAACCTCGCGTCTCCTGGCCCTCCCAGGAAAGGGGGTCTCATGGCTGAGCCGCTTCCCGAAGGCGCCGCCGCTCCCGATTTCTCTCTCCCGAACTCCACGGGCGAGGCCGTCTCCCTCAAGCAGTTCCGGGGGGGATGGGTGGTCCTGTACTTCTACCCGAAGGACGGCACCCCCGGCTGCACGAAGGAGGGATGCAGCTTTCGCGACACCCTTGCTGATCTCCAGGGAGCGGGGGCCACGGTGCTGGGCGTGAGCCGCGACAGCCCCGAGTCCCATCGCGCCTTTGCCGAGAGACACGGCTTCTCATTCGGCCTGTTGAGCGACGCCGACGCCGAGGTCTCCACCGCCTACGGCGTGTACGCCGAGCGCATCCTTTACGGGCGCAAGTCCACCGGGATCGCCCGGACGACCTTCCTTATCGACGGTGACGGACGAGTCCGCAAGGTGTGGCGACGGGTCAAACCCGAAGGACACGCCGAGGAGGTCCTGGCGGCCCTGAAGGCGGAGAAACGCCAGGCCGAATCTCCACGCTCCTGATGGGGGAGGGGGACGAGAAGGGCTCCTTGCTCTACGAGCAGGCTGCCCTTCTCGTGTTGCACTTCTCCTTCGCGCTCCAAAGGACTGGACGGCGCCGAAAACGACAGATATAATGCAGACGCTAATAGGGGGGACCGCTCTTCAGGGGGGGCTGACCTGTAGTGGACTACTGTCCTCGGCACCGCGTTTTCGCCTTCGTTTCGGGGGCTCTTACCCCCGAAACCATAGCCTGTCCCCATCCGAAAGGCCCGTTCCCCAGCGGCTACGACCTCTTCTCGGCGTTTTTCTTCACAGCGAACGTACCCCAGGTGTTATCGTATCGGGACCGCTAGAACGTAGGACGTAGGAGGAGGATATGGCTCTGAAGCATCTCGACGGGAAGGTAGCCATCGTCACCGGCGGGGCTGGCGGCATGGGAAGCTGGGTCTGCAAGTACTTCGCCGAGCAGGGCGCCAAGGTCGTCGTCGCTGACACCGGCGCCGACGTCGAGGGCCGCATGGGCCTGGACCCCTCCCGCGTCAACGCTGTCGTCAGCGAGATCAAGGCCAAGGGCGGCACCGCCATCCCCTTCGTCGGCGACATCGCCGACATGGCCACCGGCGAAAACCTCATCAAGACCGCTCTCGACACCTACGGCAAGCTGGACGCCCTGGTGTGCGCCCACGGCATCCTCCGGGAGCGCATGATCTTCAACATGACCGAGGAGGAGTGGGACGGGCTGGTGCGGGCCCATCTGAAGGGGTGCTTTGTGCCCACCAAGTTTGCCTCCATCTACTGGCGGCAGACCCGCCAGGGGGGGCGTATCGTCTACTTCACCTCGGCGGCAGGCATCCGAGGCGCCGCCGGCCAGCCGAACTACTCCGCCGCGCACGCGGGGAAGATCGGCCTCATGCGCTCCACGGCCAAGGGGCTG
>JACQUM010000010.1 GCA_016210295.1 Chloroflexota bacterium
AAAGGAACAGCAGTCCGCTTTGTTGGAGGCTTGGCATGACTACTTCCAAGGTTGAAATCAAGGTTCCAGACGCTATAGGGGTGGCGGTCACCGACGAGGCCCTAACGGTGGAACTGAACGATGGCAGGACCATCTCGGTGCCGCTGGCCTGGTACCCCAGGCTTTTGCACGCCACGCCAGAGGAGCGAGGCAATTGGCGGTTGATAGGGAAAGGCCAGGGCATCCACTGGGAAGACCTAGACGAGGACATCAGCGTGGAAGGCCTGCTCGCTGGGCGTCAGTCCGGCGAGAGCCAGGCGTCCCTGAAGCGCTGGCTGGAAAGGCGAGTCAAGGGGTAGCGCATGCCGATGTTCGTGCAGTGGTAGGGTTAAAACTTGGTATCAAGCCAAACAGCATTGCGGACTAACCGCATGGTGCGCGGTGGAGGGGACAGATGTTCGAGCCATTCACTCCGTTCGCTGTAGACCAAACTGAACACGCTCTCCTTGAACAAGTGAAGACAAACATCCGCGGGATCTTGGATAGCTACCACGGCGACTGGGATTTCCTAATTGAGATGCTGCAGAATGCGGTCGATGCCCTAGAGGAGAAATTCGACACGTCCGCGACACCTGGTCAAGAAAAGCCCCAGATCGAGATTGTGGTCGACGTCCATATGGGAACGGTCCGGGTGACAGATAACGGGGTTGGCCTGGATCCCGACGTTGCACGGAGAATGCTAGCACCGAACTTCACGACAAAGCCCTACAGGAAGACCGATGCCCGGCGGAGCCTTCGAGGCCATAAGGGAGTTGGGCTTACCTTCCTCGCATTCAGCACCGACTTCTTTCGTTGCTACGGGAAGAAGGATAATAATGAGTTCGCCGGAGAGTTGCACGATGGCCGCGCATGGGTGCAAGACGAATCTGGAGACATGGGGCCACCCAAAGTTCAACCTTCAGTTTTCGCCCCAGAGGCATTACGAGGTTACAGTTCAGGTGCCAGCTTCGAGGTCCGCATCGGCGACGAAGAATTGGCCAGGTTCGGCATGACTTGGCAAGGCTGGTACACCGTCATTAGAACTCAGACCGCAGCGGCCTTCTGCGATCTCAACAGATTGCATGCGTGGGCGAATGACGCGAAGGTCTCGCTCCGGCTGATTGACGCCGCCGGCAGAAAAGTCGAGTCGCTGATGGACGGCGGAGACGTGTTCCCAATGCGATTCCTGTTCCCTCATGAGAATCTGGGCGCGTGCGATTTAGACGGTTACCATCGGACGCACCAAGGGGTCACCTCAATCCCCGCATCTGAGAAAAGCAAGTACGAGGCGCTTTACGTCGTTTGGGATACAGATCGAATCGAGGAGTTTTTGTTTGACAAGGGAGAAATAGAGGCAGGAACGGATCGTTATCACTTTTACCAGTACACGCGTGACCAACTGCCTACGATATACGCTCTCTTCACTCACTCTCAGCGAGTGTGGCGTGATCGGTTAGACGTTGGTTTATCTAACGACCGGCGGCGGCGGTTCTGGAAACCAGGCATTCAAGTCGTTACGCATCAGATGCCCAGCGGCCAAATGATCGAGGTATACGTGCCGTTCACAGCCGGATACAGAGACAGAATCTATATGCTAGTGGCTCTTGAGGATGCCCGCCCCGACTATGGTCGTAAGGGCTTCAAATCAGACGTCGTAGCCTACGTGCAGTACCTTGCGAATCAAGCGATCAGCTACTTCGTGAAGAACAGGGGCTTGCTGCGGCCTACAAGCATTGCACACGGTGGCACTGATACAGACGCAGAGGCTGCAGCAGATAGGCGACTTCGAGATGCGTCGGGCTTGCCGGATATTGGAGTCACGACTCTGTCTATCAAGAAGGAGCCGCAGTACGAGAACGACGTGATATTCCTATTCAGCGAGCTTCTAGGTCGTGACCTCTTGAAGGGGTTCGAGGTACTCTCCGCTTCTTCTGCTGCACAGTACGATGCGGTGGTCAACTATTCGTTCACGAACAATCGCAACACTCTCATATATGATTCGGTAAATAACCCGCTAGGAGTGCCGCGAAACCAACTCGGAAGAACGGATTTAACCCTGAAGAACCTAGAGTTTAAACACTCTCTCGATGATCTGGTCCATGAGTTTGAAGAAGGCAGCAAGTCACCTCAGCATGTCAGGTTCGCGGTGGTTTGGGATGAAGGAGCGGTGCAGCAGGCTGGATTCGAAGTAATCGAACTGCAGCCACCGGCCGGTCATCTCCAGCGCTCGTTCCATGGGCAAACTCACAAGTTGGTCATGGAAGGAGGGGTAGAGATACCCGTACTCATTCTGAAAACTGTTCTCAAAGTTCTGAAGGAGGCCAACCTGCTCGCTTAGGCTGCTGCACAAATGGCATCCAGAAAGCATTTGATTTCGAGCATCGGGACGGTCATGATCGATCTGAAATACTCACTGGTCATAGAGGCGACAAAGGACCCGACATTCTTCGGGTTCTATTCCCCCGACCTCGAGGGCTTCACGGGCATAGGGCACTCGGTGGAGGACTGCCTTTACCAAGCAAAGTGGCGAATAGAGGAGCATGTCGCGCTTCTGCGGGAACGAGGCCTCTCTGTTCCCAAGCCAAACCCCAATCCCACTGTCACCGTCAAGAATGAGCAGCGGCTAGCAGCCGCAGGATAACGAGCCCGTCATGCCCATGTTTGTGCAGTGGTAGCGTTAAAATCCCCGCTAGGGACTGCTCCGAGTAGCTTGACCCCGCTCCTGCCCACCACCACTTTGACCTGAAGGGCTTTCAGCGCCAAGCGCTGGTCCTCGGAGCTGAGGGGTCCAGCTAGGTACACTACGCCCATAGAGTTGGCTACAATGAAGGTCTGAGGGGGTTTCTGCAATGCACAATGAATTCACCGCCATCATAGAGCGAGACGGCGAGTGGTACATTGCCTACTGTCCTGAGATCCCAGGCGCAAACGGGCAAGGCAGGACCAAGGAGAAAGCCCGTGAAAGTCTGGGTCAGGCCATTGCGCTCATCCTTGAGGATCGTCGGGAAGATGGCTTGCGCGGGGTGCCTCCAGATGCCATCCGTGAAACAGTCGTCATCACTTGAAGCGAAGTGCACTGCTCCGCCACCTTCGTAGACACGGTTGCTATCTCAAGCGCGAAGGGCCGGGCCCACTCTCTGTGGCGGAACCCGAGCACCGGTGCTGTAAAGGCCGTACCTCGGCATTCCGAGGTCTCGGATCGGCTCGCACGCAAGATTTGCCGAAACCTTTCGGTACCAGAGGTCGGAAGGGAGTAGCAGTGGGGTCTGGACGATCGGAATGGCATGGTTTAGCATCGTCACCACGGTGGCGCCCACTACGTCGTGATGCCCATGTTCGTTCAGTGGTAAGCACGGCCTGAAGGAGGTAGCTTGGCTGACACTAATACGGCTATCGTCCGCCGGTTCTTCAGCGATGTGGTCAACCGGCGGGACTTTGCTGTGGCGGAGCGGATCATGACCCAGGACTTTGTTGACCACCCGCCGCCACCGGCCGGCACGCCTTCTGGGCGGGAGGGCTTCAAGCAATTTGCGTCGATGCTGGTAGGGGCCTTCCCAGACTTGCAAATCACAGTCGAAGACTTGATAGAGGAAGGCGATAAGGTCGCGGCCCGCGTGACCGTTCGCGGGACGCACAAGGGTCTTTTCATGGGCCAGATCGCCGCGACCGGCAAGCGGTTCGAGATGAGCGGCGTGGACATCTTCCGCATTGCTGGTGGTAAGATCGTCGAGCGCTGGAACTACAGGGACCTGCTTGGCTTGATGCAGCAGCTGGGCGCCATCCCGGCACCACGCTAGTCAGGTGACGCCTGCTCCGCCAATGGAGCATGGGTCAGAACACCTACGCCTACAAGTCTTGCCTGTGCTCCGAGTGGACCAACGGCCCTGGCACCTTCGTTACCGTGGTCACCAATTCCCCCATGCGATAGGATAGACTCATTCCAGAGCCCGACAGTAAACTATGCCGCTCCAACCCATCCTGGTCAGAGAGAGCGAGCTTGCCTCACGGCGGGCAGGCGAGCCGAGGAGGTCCACCCATGCCCATGACAGGCTTCTACCTCAGTCCGGAAGGCGCACTGAAACGCGGCCTCACGGAAGAGGAGGCGCGCATCGCCTTCGAGTCGAAGAGGGGGTTGCTCTGGGTGAACGTGGGCGGGACAACGGAGGAGGACGGGAGGTTTCTGGAGAGCGCCTTCGGCTTTCACCCCCTCGCCGTGGAGGACTGCGTCAGCCCCCTCGTGCGCCAGCCTAAGATCGACGACTTCGGCGATTACCTGTTCCTCATCTTCCACGGGATCAAGGAGGCGCCCGAGTCGGAGATCGTGGAGACGACGGAGCTGGAGTTCTTCCTGGGGCCTCACTTCCTGGTGACCAACCATAACTTTCCCCTCGCCAGCGTCGAGCTGGTCAAGCGCATGGTTGAGGAAGACGGACGCCCCATGAAAAGGGGAGCAGATTTCCTGGCCCACGCCATCCTGGACGCCCTGATCGACGACATCCTGCCGACCATCGACCGGATGGATGAGGTGGCTGAAGAGATCGAGGAGGAGGCCCTGAGAACCCCCAAAGGGGGGACGCCCGATGTGATTCTCAAGCTGAAGCGCTCGGCACTCCAGATCCACCGGGTCATCGCGCCGCAGCGGGAGATGGTGAACCGGCTAAGTCGAGGCGACTTCCCCCTCATCCGGGACGAGGCGCGGATCTACTACCGAGACGTCTACGATCACCTCTACCAGATCGACGAACAAAACCAGGCCCTTCGGGAGAGAGCCGACACCGCTCTGGCCACCTATCTTTCCGCCATAGCCAACCGCCAGAACGAGACGATGAGGGTCATAGCCATCCTCACCAGTGTCTTCCTGCCCCTTACGCTGGTCGCGGGAATCTACGGAATGAACTTCGACAACATGCCAGAGCTGCGCTGGCCCTGGGGGTACTTCGCCGTCCTCGGCTTCATGGCCACAGTGATCGCCGTCATGGGGTGGTGGTTCTGGGTCCGGCGATGGATCCCTCGGTGGGGCCGACAGGCCGCCCGCGCCAGTTCCTTCGCCGTGGAGCCCCGCGGCCGGACGGCTCCGCCATCCTCCTAGCAGAGTGGTGAAAAAACTCCTCCAACCATCCCTCTTACCCCCTTCCTGGCCAGGAAGGGGGTAAGAATTGTATCTGGGGGACACCCCCAGCCCCCCGCCGGAGAGGGCGTAAGGCCCTCTCTGAACTCACTCTACTTGCGGGGAGGCTTGCTATGCCTTGGCGCGGAGGGGCAGGTCGATGGTGTAGTGACGAAGGGTGGCCGTGATGGCGGCGGCCGTCTTCTCATCGGGGGCGGAGAGGGGCGGGCGCGGGTCGCCCACGGGGAAGCCTACCGAGTTCAAGGCGTACTTGACCGGGATAGGGTTAGCAACCAGAAAGAGGGCCTTCACCAGGGGCAGGAGGCGCCGGTGGATCCGCGCCGCCTCCCCCATCTCTCCCTCCAGGAAGGCGACCATCATCCGGGCGATCTGGCGGCCCACCAGGTGGGAGGCGACGCTCACCACCCCGTACCCACCGACGGCCAGGATGGGCAGGGTATCGCTGTCGTTCCCCGACCAGAGCAGGAACCCCTCCTCGGCCTCCTCGATGATCTGCGCGATCTGCTCCAGGTTTCCGCTGGCCTCCTTGACGCCGACGATGTTGTCCACATGGCTCAGTTTGATTGTGGTCTCGGGGGCCATGTTCAAGGAGGTGCGGCTGGGGACGTTGTACAGGACGCAGGGAATGCTCACACTCTCGGCGATGGCGACGAAGTGCTTGTAGAGGGCATCCTGGGGAGGCTTGTTGTAGTAGGGGGTCACCAGCAGCAAGCCGTCCACCCCCAGCCTCTCCGCCTCCCGCGAGAGCTCGATGCTCTCCGCCGTGCCGTAGGAGGCCGTCCCCGCCAGGATAGTCGCCCGGGTGCCGACAGCCTCCTTCGCCTCGGTGTAGAGGCGGAGCTTCTCCTCCCTGGTGAGCGTGGGAGACTCCCCCGTGGTGCCAGTGACGACCAGCCCATCGCTCCCCGACTCCACAAGGGCTTGGGCCAGGGACCGGGCCTGCGGATAGTCCACCTTGCCCTCCCGGTCGAAGGGCGTGACCATCGCGGTGATGAGACGACCAAACTGAGCCATTGCCTTACCTCCTTCCCACCGTCGGCAGGAGCGCGCGGCTCAGGGCTTCTTCGGCGATCTGAATAGCGTTCAGCGCCGCCCCTTTCCGCAGGTTATCGGCCACGATCCACATCGCCAGTCCGTTAGGGCTGGAGGCATCCTGGCGAATCCGCCCCACGAAGACATCGTCTGTCCCCGCCCCTTGGACGGGCATAGGGTACTCGCCCGCCTGGGGAGCGTCAAGGACACGCACTCCTGGGAAGGCGGCGAGCAAACGCCGGGCCTCCTCCGGGCTCAGGGGATGGGTGAACTCTGCGTGGACCGCCTCGCTGTGGGAGAGATAGACAGGAACGCGGACACAGGTCGCCGAGACCAGGATGTCCGGCGCATGCATGATCTTCCGTGTCTCTTCCAGCATCTTCCACTCTTCCTTGGTGTAGCCGTTGTCCAGGAACCCCTCGATCTGGGGGAGCACGTTGAAGGCGATGGGGTGCGGGTACACCCGCGGGGCATACTCCTGGCCGTTCAGGGCGGCGCGAGACCCCTCCCGCAGCTCCTCCATCGCCGCCCTGCCCGTGCCCGACACCGACTGATAGGTGTCCACGATCACGCGCCTGATGGGGTCCGCGCGGTGGAGAGGATAGAGGGCCATGACCATCTGCGTCGTGGAGCAGTTGGGGATGGCGACGATCCCCCGGTGCCCCTCCAGGTCGGCGGCGTTGATCTCCGGCACCACCAGAGGCACATCGGGCCGCATGCGGAAGGCGGAGCTATCGTCGATGACGAGGGCGCCCGCCTGAACGGCGACGGGAGCGAACCGGCGGCTCACCTCGGCGCTGGCCGAGATGAAGACGATGTCCGCCCCCTGGAAGGAGGACTCGGTCGCCTCTTCCACCGCGTGCGCACGACCGAAGACCTTGAGCCTCTTGCCGGCCGAGCGCTGGGAGGCCAGGAGGCGCAACATCTTCACGGGGAAGCGGCGCTGCTCCAGGATGCTCAAGAAGACTTCCCCAACGGCGCCCGTGGCCCCCACCACCGTCACGTTGACTGGTCGCACCGCTCCTCCTTCACGAGAGGCCCAGAAGCGCCTCCATCCCGTAGGTCAGCCCGGGCCGTTGGCCCACCGCCTTGACGGCGAGCAGGACGCCCGGCATATAGCACTCCCTGCTAATAGTATCGTGGCGCAGTCGAAGTGTCTGCCCCGCCGCTCCCAGAATGACCTCTTGATGGGCCATGAGCCCCGGAAGGCGCACGGCGTGGAGGGACACGCCGCTCTCCTCCCCGCCGCGAGTGCCCGGGACCGTCTCCTTGGTGGGCATTGCCCGCACGAAGGGCTTGCCTCCTCTTTCGGCCACCATGGCCCGCGCCGTGGCCAAGGCCGTCCCTGAGGGGGCATCGGCCTTGGCGTCGTGGTGCATCTCGATGATCTCGGCGGAGTCGAAATGCCTCCCCGCCAGCCGCGCCAGATAGATCAGGACCACCGCCCCCAGAGCGAAGTTGGGAGCGACGACGATGCCGATGCCGGAGAGCTCCGCCAGGCTCTTCATCTCCGCCAACGCAGCGTCGGAGAGGCCGGTGGAGCCGGTCACAAGGCCGACCTTGGCCTTGGCGCAGGCCCGCGTTGCGGCGAGGGCACCTGCGCCGGAGGTGAAGTCCACCACCACGTCCGGATGCAGACGCGCCAGCACTGCCTCCAAATCCGGCGCGTAGGGGATGAGCCCGGAGCCGTCGGGAAGAGGAAGGTAGTCCTCTTTGGCGGAGCGGGCGACGGCGCCCACCGGCTCCGTCTCGGGGTCCCCGCAAAGGGCCGCCAGGGTCTCCCGCCCCATTTTGCCCGAGGCGCCATGAACGACGACCCGAATGGTCTTCATACGCGCCCTCCTCGGCCTGTCGGCAGAGTCTACGTGGGGCGCGAAGGGCCCTGCCCTCCCCGATCACCGTGCCCCCGGCCACTAAAGGGCCCGCGGGGCGGCCCCCGTCTATCGTCCCTCCGAGGACCCCTGTCCCCCAGAGGGCGCGGCCCGCCCGGCCGCGAGGGTTGCTCCTCTCGCGGCGCCGGAGGCCGAGAAGGCTCCCCCCCCGTCTCCTGACCATCCCCACCGCTCCCCTGCAGCTTCTCCAGCACCGCCCGGCGCGACAGGCGTATCTTGCCCGCCGGATCGATCTCCGTCACCAGGACCGTCATCTCGTCGCCTAGCTTGCAGATGTCCTCCACCGCGCCGACGCGATAGTCGGCCAGTTCGGAGATGTGGACCATGCCGTCGCGGCCTGGCGCGATCTCCACGAAGGCCCCAAAGGGCATGATGCGGACCACCTTGCCGGTGTAGACCTCCCCCACGGTGATATCTTGGGTGAGGCGCCGGATCATCTCGATGGCCCGCTCGGCCGCCTCCGCGCTGGTGGAGCCCACGTAGACGGTCCCGTCGTTCTCCACGTTGATGGTCGCCTTGGTCTGCTCCGTGATGGAGCGAATGGTCTTCCCGCCCGGGCCGATGAGGGCGCCAATCCGCTCGGGGTTGATATGCAGGCGGGTCATCCGCGGCGCGAAGGGGCTCATGGTCTCCCGGACGCCGGGGATCGCCTCCAGCATCTTGTCCAGGATGTACAAGCGCGCCTCGCGCGCCTGGGCCAGAGCAGCCTCGAGAACTCCGTGGGATATCCCCTTGAGCTTGATGTCCATCTGAAGGGCGGTGACGCCCTCCGTGGTCCCGGCGACCTTGAAGTCCATGTCCCCCATCGCGTCCTCCACCCCCTGGATGTCCGTGAGGACGGCGAACCTGCCGCCCTCCCCCGTCACCAGGCCCATCGCCACGCCCGCCACCGGCCTTTTGATGGGGACGCCCGCATCCATGAGAGCCAGGCAGCTTCCGCAGACGCTGGCCATGGACGTGCTGCCGTTCGAGCTCAGCACCTCCGAGACGATACGGAGGGTGTAGGGGAACTCCTCTTGGGAGGGGACCACTGGCTCCAGAGCCCGCTCCGCCAGGGCCCCATGGCCGATCTCCCGGCGGCCCGGGCTTCCGATCCGCTTGACCTCCCCCGTCGAGAAAGGAGGAAAGTTGTAGTGGTGGAGGAACCGCCTGGTCTCTTCGGGGCTCAGGGTGTCCAGCTTCTGGACCTCAGCGATAGAGCCCAAGGTCACGATGGACAGCACCTGAGTCTCGCCCCGGGTGAACAGGCCAGTCCCGTGGGTTCGAGGAAGGATGCCCACGGCACAGGAGATAGGGCGAATCTCCTTGGGACCGCGGCCATCGGGGCGCCGGCCTCGCGTAAGAATACCGTCGCGCACCTCCGCCTTCACCTGCTCCTCGAAGGCGGGGAGCCACTCCTCAGAGGCGTAGGTCTTCTCCAGCTCCTCCCTCAACTCCTCCTGGAGGGTATCGAGGGCCTCGCTGCGCTCCCCCTTGGTGGGCTGGCGGACCACCTCGCTCAGACGGCCGCGCAGGGCCGCGCGAACGGCCTCCTCCACCCCCGACCGCTTCGCCGCGGGGACGAAGGCCATCTTCGGCTTGCCCGCCTGGGCGGCCAAGTCTTCCTGAAGTTGAATGACACGACGGTTGACTTCTTGGCCAAGGCGGATCGCCTCCAGAAGCAGGCTCTCGTCCACCTCTTTGGCCCCCGCTTCCACCATGACCACGGCGTCGCGGCTCCCGGCGACGATGAGGTCCAAGGACCCTTGCTCCACCTGAGAAAAGGTGGGGTTGATCACGAACGCTCCGTCTACATAGCCGATGCGCGTGCTGCTCACCGGACCCTCGAATGAGATGTCGGAGAGGGACAAGGCAGCCGAGGCGCCGATGGTCCCCAAGACGTCGGGAGGGATCTCCTTGTCCACGGAGAGAACGGTGATGATCACCTGGACCTCGTGGCGAAAGCCCTTGGGGAAGAGGGGACGAATGGTGCGGTCGGTCAGGCGTCCGGCCAGGATCGCCTCTTGGCTGGGGCGTCCCTCTCGGCGGAAAAAGCTGCCCGGGATCTTCCCGGCGGCGTAGAGACGCTCCTCGTAGTCAACCGTGAGAGGAAGAAAGTCTACTCCCTCTCGAGGTTGTGGGGAGGCGGTCGCCGTCACGAGGACGAGCGTATCTCCGTAGCGAACAGTGACGCTGGCGTTGGCTTGGCGGGCTAGCAGGCCCGTCTCGATAGTCAGTTCGCGCCCGCCAACTTCTCGGTGGACAGTATGGGCCGTTACGATGGTCTACCTCCCGGCGTGCCCCCAGGACCGCGGACAGTCCATGCCCTACTGCCGGATGTTCAGTCTCTCGATGAGCCGGCGGTAGTGCCCCGCATCTCTCCTCCGCAGATACCGGAGGAACCGGCGACGCTGTCCCACCAGCACCATCAGGCCTCGCCGCGTGTGGAAGTCCTTCGCGTGCTGACGGAGGTGCTCTGCCAGCTCACCGATGCGACGGGTGAGGAGGGCGATTTGGACCTCGGTGGAGCCAGAATCGAGCTCGTGAAGGCGATATTCCTTCACGACGCCGGTTTTCGTCTCTTGATCCACTCGGGTCTCCGCGATGCGCTGTGCACGCAGTTTTCTTATTTCGATGGCCAGTATAACATAGACGCGACGACGGAGTAAAAAGCCAACGTGCTAAGATGCCCGCATTTGACGGGGAGAGCCCTCGCTCAGTTGAAGAAAGCCCCCTCCGTTCCTGAACTCCTGGTCTGGCTCGGACAAAGAAGCCGGCGAGGTCCCTGGGGAAGTCTCATCGGAGGGGCGCTCGGGTTGCTCCTATTGGCCGCGGCCGTCCGCGGAGTAGAGTGGTCTGCCGTCCTGGCCGCCCTTGACCACTTCCCGTGGCTTATCCTCTTCCCCGCTGCGCTTCTGGTGGTGGCAAGCGGCCTGGTGCGCGCCTACCGCTGGCACCTCCTCTTCCTCGGCGAGAGCACAGGTGTCCTCCGCCTCTTCCTCATCGAAAACGCCGGAATCGCCTTCAACAGCTTCCTCCCCATCCGGGTGGGCGCCGAGGTGGTGCAGTATGCCTTCCTTACGCGCCGCTACAACCGCCCGAGCGAGCTCGTCCTGGCGACTCTCGCGCTTGTCCGGACCGTGGACCTGGCCGTCACCATCGGCATCGTCTTGTACGGCTTCCTCCTGGTCCGCCGAGACGCTTCCCCCCTCCAATACCTGGGGGCAGGCCTTGGTGTCACCGTCCTCGTCGTCGGCAGCGTCCTTGCCCTCTGGCTGGTCATGGAAAGATGGAGTTGGCTAGCGCGCCATGGGCTGGTGCGCGCGTACACTGGAGCGCTCAGAGGCCTGGTTGCTCGGCCTCGCCGCCTCTTCAGTATCCTGGCGATAACCCTCTTCCAGTGGGTCCTCCTCGGCCTTTCCGCCTGGCTCGTCGCCTGGGGTCTGGGCACGGGGATCAACCCCCTGACGGCGCTTGTCATCACCCTCGTCGTCTTCTTCGTCGGCACGACCCTTCCCGGGCTTCCCGGCGCTATCGGCCCCTTTGAGCTCGCCGCCGTCTCCGTCATGGAGTTCTACGAGATTTCAGCGGAGATCGCCTTCGGCTTTGCCCTCCTCTCCCACGCCGTCCTCTTTCTGCCTGTCATCGTCATCGGTGCGGTTACATTCGTTGCCTGGGGCGTGCCCTGGCAAGCGAAGGAACGACAGCCCTCCTAGAGACGAGGAAAGCGTTTCAGGAGGCCGGCCTCTGGCAGACGAAGATGGGCCCCAGCTCCGTGAAGGGCTCGCCGGAGAAGTCCAGCTCGAACAGGCTCACAGCGAGCCCCAAACGGGCGAGGATGTCCTGCACCCGCTTCAGCTCAAAGAGGCCCATCGTGTGATCGTCCACCTCCACACGAAGCCCCCTGCCCTCCCGGAGGACCCATAGCATCACGAACTGGAAGACAGTGTCGGTGGGGTCTGGATCGTAGGAGTACTCGAAGAGGGCGAAGCCGGGCGCTTCGCCTGGGGGCGCGAGGACATCGGCCCTGTCCTGCCGGAAATTCTCCTTCACCACGTCCATCCAGAAGATGAGCACGCCGCCAGGTCGAAGGTGTCGGGCCAGGTTCGCCAGGGCCCTCTCCAGAGAGGGGTAGTCCAGGCAATACTCCAGCATGTCGAGGGCCGTCACCACGTCGTACCTCTCCCGAAGGCGAAGGCTCTGGACGTCGCCCCGCCGATAGGTCACATCGGGATTGCGCTTGCGCGCGACCCGCAGCATGGTGGGGCTTGCATCGACGCCAGTGATCCGGAAGGCCGACTTCAAGTAGAGATGAAGGTTGCCGAAGCCACAGCCGACGTCCAGGAGTTTGTTCCCCGGCGCTGTCTTGTGGCGGCGGACCGTATCTATGATGAAGGCCGCCTCCGGCTCGTACTCCTCCCGTTGTACCAGGGCGTCGTAGAGGCGCCACAGCTTATCGTAGAGAACCTGCTCACGGACTCGGACGCGGATGCGAGGACGAACAGGCATGGCTACGCGAACCCCAGCTTCCTCTCGCGGAGGCTCAGGAAGCGCCCCTGCCCGATGATCACATGGTCCAACACCTCCACCTCCAGGAGCTTGCCCGCCTCCACCAAAGTCCGCGTGAGGGCGATGTCGTCCTCGCTGGGCGTGGGATCCCCCGAAGGGTGGTTGTGCACGACGATGAGGGCGGGACAGTTCCTGCGGATGGCCTCACGGAAGACCTCCGCCACCCGCACCAGGGAGGTGTTCACCGTCCCCTGGGAGACCTCTGAGATGGCCACCACCTGGTTCCGAGTCGTCAACAGGATGACCCGCAGGTGCTCTTGTTCCAGGAAGGCCAATTCGCCGGAGACGAGGGCGGCCACCTCCTGAGGAGTCCCGACGAAGGGCCTGTCCTCCGGCGCCGCAGTGAGCAGGCGACGGCCCAGTTCCAGGGCCGCCTTCACTTGAGATGCCTTGGCCACGCCGATGCCGTGCTCGCCCGCCAAGTCATCGAAGCTGGCCCGCGCCAGGCCGGGGAGTCCTTGGTACTTTGCGAGGAGTCGCGAGGCGAGGGCTAGGACGCTCTCCCGTGCGCTGCCCACACGCAGGAGGATGGCGAGGAGCTCCGCGGTGCTGAGGGCGCCGGCGCCGTGCGCTCGAAGCCGCTCGCGGGGACGCTCCTCCCTGGGCATGTCCCGGATCAGGGGACGATAGGGGACGGACCTCTCCATGGGGCACCTCGCGAGCGACTGGGGTGGCGGAGACGACAGAAGAAGCGCCTGCCTCAGTGGGAGCAGGCGCTTCTTAGGCCAGAGGAAAGGAGGCTACTTGAGGGCCGCCGTGGCCCCGGCCGCGGTCAGCTTCTTCATGATCGTGTCGGCCTCCTCCTTGTTGACGCCTTCCTTTACCGCCTTGGGGGCGCTCTCCACCAGCTCCTTCGCCTCGCGAAGGCCCAAGGTCGTCACCTCGCGCACCGCCTTGATGACGTTGATCTTGTTCTCGCCCACCGTCTGGAGGAGAACGGTGAACTCCGTCTGCTCCTCCTCAACCGGAGCGGCAGGACCGGCGGCACGCGCCGCCTGGGCCGGAGCCGCCACGGCCGCGGGAGCCGCCGCGGTCACGCCCAGACGCTGCTCCAGCTCCTTCACCAGCTCAGCCAACTCCAAGACGGTCATCTTCTCGATGGCGGCGACTACTTCTTCTTTGGACATCACGAACCCCCTTGCTGTGATCGAAGTTGCTCAGCTCTGCTTTGCAAAAGCACCAAGATAGATTGTACCTGACCATTCAACACGGATACAAGACGGAGGAGCGGCGACTGTATGAGGCCAACGGCCTGGGCCACCAGCACCTCCCGGGGCGGCAGAGTCCCCAACGTCTCGACCTCCGGGGCGGAGAGGACCCGCCCATCGGTGACGGCCCCGGTGATGGTAATGGGCAGGCGCGAGGCGCGAATGAACTCGGTGACCGCCTTGGCCGTCGCTATCTCATCTTTGTCGCTGACAGCGAGGCCGGTGGGACCCGCGAGGATCCGCGAGAACCCTTCTCGTCCCACGTTCCGCGCGGCGATGGCGGCTAGGCTGTTCTTCACCACCCTGTACCGGATGCCCGCCGAGCGGAGGCGACGACGCATCTCCGCCTGTTGGGTCACAGTCAAGCCGGCGTAGCTCGTTCCGATGGCGATGCGAGCGCCACGCAGGAGGCCCTCGAGCTCCTCCACCTGGCGGACTTTCTTCTCGGAAGGCATCTCTTCTACTCCGAGGGTTTGAGGGCGCTCGTCGGACCCACGTCCAACTTGATCCCCGGCCCCATGCTGGTCGTCAGAGTTATGCTCCGGACGAACTGCCCCTTCACGCCCGACGGCCGGGCCCGGACGACGGCATCCATGAACTGGGCCATGTTCTCCAGGATCTGCTGCTCCGAGAAGCTGATCTTGCCGATGGGGGCGTGGACGATGCCCGTCTTGTCGGCGCGAAACTCGACGCGGCCCTTTCGGGCCTCCTCCACCACTCGGGGAATATCCACAGGCTGAACCACGGTGCCCGTTCGGGGGTTGGGCATCAGGCCCCGGGGCCCCAAGATGCGCCCCAGAGGCGTCACCACGCGCATCATGTCCGGGGTCGCCAGGGCCACGTCGAACTCAAGCCAGTTCTCCTGCTGAATCCGGCGAGCTAACTCCTCCCCGCCCACGAAGTCTGCGCCTGCCTCCTGGGCCTGCCTCTCCACCTCCCCTTGAGCGAAGACGAGGACGCGGACCCGCTTGCCCAGGCCATGGGGGAGCAGCGCGACGCCACGGACTTGCTGCTCCCCCTGGCGGGTGTCCACGTTCAGGCGAACGTGCATCTCGACGGTCTCGTCGAACTTTGCCGTGGCCGCCTTCTTCGCCAAGGCCACCCCCTCCGGGGGAGCGTAGTGCTCCTCCCGGTCTACCAGGGCCACCGCCCCCTCATACCGACGACCGTGTTTCATGTTCCCTTCCTACTGGGGAGAGCCCGCCTCGACGACCTCGATCCCCATGCTTCGGGCAGAGCCGAGGATGATCCGGACGGCCGCCTCCTCGTCCAGCGCGTTCAGGTCCGGCATCTTCGTCTTCGCGATCTGGCGGATCCTGTCCATGGGCAGCGTGGCTACCTTCTGGCTCCGAGGATCGCCGCTACCTTTCTCGATCCCCGCCGCCTTGCGGAGGAGGTCGGAGACGGGAGGCGTTCGGACCACGAAGGTGAAGGAGCGGTCCTCGTAGACGGTGATGTCGGCGGGGATAACGCTCCCCTCTTGGTTGGCGGTTCGGGCGTTGTACTCCTTGACGAAGGCCATGATGTTCACGCCGTGCTGCCCAAGGGCAGGGCCGACGGGAGGAGCAGGCGTCGCCTTCCCCGCCGCGATTTGGAGACGCACGATAGCCCGGACCTTTTTGGCCACTCGTTCACCCTACCTTGTGTCAGGTATCCGTGTTACAGCTTCTCAATCTGAAGGAAATCCAGCTCGACCGGGGTCTCCCGCCCGAAGAAAGAGACCAGAACCCGGACTTTCCCCCGCTCGGCGTTGACTTCGTCCACCACCCCGATGAAGTCCAGGAAAGGACCGTCGGTGATGCGGACGCTCTGCCCCCGCTGGAAGCCCACCTTGATCTTCGGGGCCTCCGCCGTCTTCTGTCGGAGGATGACCTGCACCTGGGACTCTTCGAGGGGCGCAGGCTTCGGGGGGTCCCCGGTGGAGACGAACCCTGTCACTCCCGGGGTCTCGCGCACCACCCGCCACGTCTCGTCGTCCATGACCATCTGCACCAGGATATAGCCGGGAAATACTTTCCGCGTCACGGTGCGTTTCTGGCCCGAGCGGATCTCCACCTGGTCCTCGGTGGGAATGATCACCTGGAACACGCGGTCCTGGACGTCCAGGGTGCCGATGCGGTTCTCCAGGTTCTTCTTCACGCGGTCCTCTTGGCCGGAGTAGGCGTGCACCACGTACCACTGGGGCTGGACAGTTTCGGTTGTGCTTTGCACGGTGGTCACGGTGACGAACCCCTAGGCACCTACCAGGATCTGGGTGACCAGAAGGCTGAACACGTAGTCCACCACACCCAGGATCGCTCCGATGGCCGCCGAGACGATGATGACCATGATGGTGAGGCGCACCGCCTCTTCCCGCGAAGGCCAGGTGACCTTGCGAAGCTCGGAGAAAATCTCCCGCGGACCTCGGATCGGGTCTCGGCGGTCAGTATCTGTTCGGGGAGCGACGGGGCTCCGGAGCCGCATGGCCATACTCCTCTAGCGGACCTCCCGGTGGACCCGATGAGTCCGGCACGTCGCGCAGTACTTGCGGAACTCAAGCCGCTCCGTGTCGTTCCGACGGCTCTTCTCCGTCGTGTAGTTGCGCTCGTGGCACTCCCCACACGTGAGAGTGATGAGGATCCTGTTCCCCAGCTTCTTCCTCGCCATCGCCTGACCCTATCTCGCAGAGGACCTTAGTCCAAGATCTTGGTGAACACGCCGGCGCCCACGGTGCGGCCACCCTCGCGGATGGCGAAGCGGAGGCCTTCCTCCATGGCGACAGGCGTGATCAGTTCAATGGTCATGGTCACGTTGTCGCCCGGCATCGCCATCTCCACTCCCGCCGGGAGAGCAACGCTGCCCGTCACATCCGTGGTCCGGATGTAGAACTGCGGCTTGTACCCGTTGAAGAAGGGCGTGTGCCGTCCACCCTCTTCCCGCGTGAGGATGTAGACCTGGCCCTCCGCCCTGGCGTGGGGCTTGATGGACCCAAGCTTGCAGAGCACCTGGCCTCGCTCAACGTCCTCGCGCTCTATGCCCCGGAGGAGGGCCCCAACCGCGTCGCCCGGCTCCGCGTCGTCCAGGAGCTTGTGGAACATCTCCAACCCCGTGACGACCGTCCGGCGGGTCTCGCCGAAACCGACGATCTCCACTTCCTCGCCGACGCGGACGACGCCCCGCTCGACGCGGCCTGTCACCACGGTGCCGCGGCCCTTGATGCCGAACACATCCTCGATAGGCATGAGGAAGGGTCGGTCCCGGGGGCGCTCCGGGTGGAGAACATACTCGTCCACCGCTTTCATCAGCTCGATGATGCACTGGTACTCCGGAGCCTTGGGATCGGTGGAGGTGCTCTCCAACGCCTTCAGGGCGCTGCCCCGGACGACCGGGACCTCGTCGCCAGGGAAGCCATACTTCTTGAGGAGGTCGCGCATCTCCAGCTCCACCAGGTCCAGGAGCTCGGGGTCATCCATAGCGTCGACCTTATTCATGAAGACGACGATCCGCGGCACTTCCACCTGGCGGGCCAGGAGGAGGTGCTCGCGGGTCTGAGGCATGGGGCCGTCGGGTGCGCTCACCACCAGGATGGCGCCGTCCATCTGGGCGGCACCGGTGATCATGTTCTTGATGTAGTCGGCATGGCCCGGGCAGTCCACGTGAGCGTAGTGCCGCTTGGCCGTCTCGTACTCCACGTGGGAGATGTTGATGGTCACGCCCCGGGCCTTCTCCTCCGGCGCGTTGTCGATGTGGTCGAAGGGTGTGAAGGCGGTGCCCGTCCCGACGATGGAGAGGACCTTGGTGATCGCCGCGG
>JACQUM010000016.1 GCA_016210295.1 Chloroflexota bacterium
CGACGATGGCCACGATCTCGGCCTTGGCCACGTGCAGATCAAGCCCGCGCAGGGCCACCACCTCCAGGTCGGCGGCCTTGTAGATTTTGAATAGGTCCCGACAGACGATGTAGTCTTTCGTCTCCCGGCCCACCAGCACCCCTCCCTGTCGCCTCGGCGAGCCCTACTCTTCACCCATGCGCAGGACCCGCCCCAATGCCAGCCTATTATACAGTGCGGCGACCATCGTCACGACGACGCCGAACACCAGGGCCATGAGCCCGTAGATGAAGAGGAGGGTTGGCCAGTTCACCTCCATCACGAAAGGAGGAAGGACGCGGATGCCCTCTTCCGTCCTGTCCAGGAAGGGCATCAGGAGGGTCCCCACCTGGCTTCCCAGCCAGTGTCCCACCAGCAGGCCGGCGCCGACCGTCACCAGGTGCTCGATCCAGACGACGGCCTGAAGGTGGCGCCTCCCTATTCCCATCGTACGGAGGAGAGCGAACTGGCCTTGTCGTTGTTGGGAGGAGACGATAGCGTGCACCACGAAACCGACGACGCCCAGGCCCAGCACTCCGACGTACGCCACGCTCAGGAGTGCTTCCCAACCGGCGGCTACCAGGGGATCGGCCTTGGAGGTGCCCAGGAGGCTCGCCCGGTCTGTGACCTCCCCCCGGCCAAGGGGAGAGCTCCGCACCTCGTCCACGACGCTGGCGCGGTCGGCTTGAGGATCGACCCCCATCCACACCTCGCTGACGCGGGCTTGCGCTCCGCCTCCCTGGATTCCCGTCTGGCGGACGACGTCGTTCACGTTCGCTATGACGAAGCCAAGATCGTCTCCGGGATCGAGGGAGGGAAAATAGGAGACGCTTCCCACGATCCGAGCAGGAAACCGTTGATTGAAGGACGAGAGAAGGACGCGGTCCCCGATGCGGTGGCCTGTGCCGCGCAGGAACGCCTCGCTGACGAGAACGGGGTTGGCGTGCTCGTCGGGCCCAATGTAGACCCCACGGGGATAGACCGCGGTGGACTCGCTCCACAGGAGGACGGCGGCAGGCCCGCCGTTTCGTCCCGTGGAAGGAGTGAGGGTGAACGTATCGGACTCCGCCTGGGGTCCCGCCTCGATGATGCCCCACGGGGAAAGATCGTCCATCCCAACAAGGGTCCCCTCACCGCCGTCCGCGCCGCCGATCTGAACACTATCCAGGAGGAACGCTCCCGGGCGCATTCCTTGGGTCGTTCGCGGCTGCATGACGTAGAGTCCCATGAACCGCAACGGCGCCTGCGGGGACGGCGGGGGAGGCTGGCCGCGAAGGGTTTGCTGCAGCTGTGGCTTGCTCAGGTCCGCCTGGAGGAGACGCCACTCCACCTTATCCAGGAGGCCCAGAGGATAGACGAAGTAGCGGTTCCGAGAGTCCGCCGCCAGGGCGTAGAGGGTGGTGATGGGCGAGGGGTCCAGGGGCTGGACCCAGGCGGCGATGGTTTTGGCCTCTGCCGGCAGTGGAATCCCCCACCTCGGGGACGGGGGGGACTCTTCGGCTCCGAGCCTCTCCAAGAGCTGGGACAGAGGCTCCTGAGCAAAGTCGCCGCGCCACCAGGCGACGTCGGCGAAAACGTCGGGCTCCACCGCCAGGAACTCGTAGCTGCCGGTCACACTCCCCGAGAGAACGGACCCAGGCTGACGGGAGATCAAGGTAGCGCGGGGGAACTTCTCGGCAAGGGGGCCGTCGAGGGCACTCAGGGAAGCGCCGGTGATGCGCAGCTCCGCCCCCGCCTTATAGAGAGCCCGCTCCCGATAGTTCCGCTCCAGCGTTCCGCCAAAGCTGGACGCGAAGGACCCAAGACTGGCCGCCAGCGTGAGCAGGAGGACAAGCCGCGTATAGTAGACCGGGTTCCGCCCCAGCTCCCAGAGCCCCAACACCACCCACGCCGGGGCCACCGGCGCCAGGAGGCGCCCCAACAGGCCCATGAGGAGCGGAAACACGCGCAGGAACAGGAGCGACAACGCCAGGAGGAAGCCCACCGGCACGAAGAGAAGAAAGAGGTCGGACTCCGTCCGACCCGCCAGAGCCCCTTCCAGTAGGGAGCCCCGCTGGCCAAGCTGCCACAGGAGCACCGCCGTCGCGGCGCCCAGTCCCACGTCCAGGTAATACCGCTGGTAGAAGGGCAGCTCCCCAGGGCGAGCACGGCGACGGCGCTCTTCCGTCACGCTGTGCCGGGCCGCCTGGGCCGCTGGGAAAAGCAGCACGCCGAAAGCCAGCAGCCCTCCCAGGAGAGACATCTGGTAGGCGTCCGTGGAGAGAGTCACCGAAAGGGGGAGCCCGCCACTCAGCGTGAGGAAGAAGGGGGAGAGCCCCAGGCCCGCGATGGCCGGCGCCGCCACGAGAGGGCCAACGACCACGGCTATCCCTCCGATCAACAAGCCCTGGAAAGCATAGAGCACAAAAATCTGCCATCGCCGCGCTCCCCTGCTCCGGAGAAGGGCCACGTCCTCCCGTTGTCGCTCCACCACCAGGCTTGCCAGAAAGACAACGGCGTAGAGGACGACGGCGGCAATCAGGAGCAGGACAACGGTCAAGGGGACCTGGATGAAGCGCAGGCGCGTATCGTACGTGAAAAGCGTCTCCGTCAGCTCCGTCGTCTGGCGGTAGTGTGGGAGGACGGTCACCAGGCGCGTCCCGACCTCCCGCAGCCCTCCCAGAGCCGCCGAGGCGTTCCAGACGTGCAAACGCTCCGTCTCTACAGGGTAGAGCCAAACGTACCGTACAGAGAGCCGCGTGAAGGAAGGCGCCAACCCATCGAGAAGCGTCTCCTGGGGAACCAGGAGGGGCAGATGGTTGTACGTTGAAGGAGGCCCGGTGAGGCTCTGCGTCTCCTCGAACCAGAAACGACCGCCCTCACCTCGGGGGCGAGCCACGCCGGTGATGACCACGCGAACCTGGTCCGCTCTGTCCTCCCAGAAGGGGGCGAAGACGACCTCCTCGTCGACAACAATCGGGAAGGCCGCCGCCGTCTGCTCAAAGGCCAGGGCCTCCACCACCAGCGGCCCCTCGCGGGTGGCGGCCACGGGGGCCGGCATCTTTCCCGCGATGAGGTCGATGTGCTCCTCCGCCCCCGTCAAGGTATGGAAAGAGCCCCGAGGGACCTTGTCCAAGGGGTCCCCAGGCCCCACGGGAGGCTCCCCAGGGCGGCGGACGAAGAACGTGCTGCTCTTCCCGTAGAGGGTTGGCCTCTCCACCAGCCAGCCGATGTCCCGTCCCACCCTGTTTTCCACCTCCGCAATGAAGGCCTCCTGGTCCTCCCGCAGCGCCGTCGGCGACTCCAGGGCCAGGCGCAGGTCGAACTCTTCCGGCGCCACGTTCTTGAGGGCGTGGCGCAGACCCATCTCCCGCAGGGCATCGAAATAGATGACGACGCTGGAGGTGATGGCCGTGGCCAGGACAGCCCCCAGCAGGACAGGGACCAAGAGGCGCCAATAGGCCAGGGCGCGCCGCAGGACGAGAGGAACCATGGTCACTACCGTCAGCATCGGCTACTCATCCTCCGCTTGAAGAAGCTGGAACGCTCCCCGCAGGCCAGAAAGCCGCCAGAGCACCAGGGTCGTCCCAAGAGCTCCCAAGGCGATGCCGCCAGCCACCACCGTCACCATAGACCACTCCGTCACCAGGACAAAGGGCGGCAAGACCAGCCTCCCTTCCTCCGTCCGCTGAAGGAGGGGCACGAGGGCGTTGCTGAGCCACAGCCCGACCGCCAGCCCTGCCCCGATCCCGACGATTACTACGATGAAGTGTTCCATCCCCAGTTGCAAGAGGGAGCGCCATGGCGGGAGCCCCAAGGCGCGCAGGAGCGCCCCCTCTCGCCTCCGGGCCAGGAGGAAGGAGGCGCCGTGGGCGGCGTAGCCCGTCACGACAAGCACCACGGCGACCACCAGGGTCATTCCTGTCAAAGCCCGCCACCCGGCCGAAAGGAGCGGGTCCTGCTGCACGCGTTCCAGGTACGCCTCCCCGTCCAGGATCACCGCCGGATAGGCGCGGTATTGTCGGAGCGTTTTCAGAGCCGCCTTCCGCGCCTCCGGCTCTTCCGGCACGGAGACGAACACCTCGGTCGGCCAGAGCTGGCCCCCCGAGGCGACCGGGTTCACCCGTGCGAGCAGAGCCTCCCCATTGGTGACGATGAAGCCTCCCAAAAGGGGGTCCATGGTGGGAAAATGCTCCACCCGGTTCACAACACGAATGGAGACGAACCGACCAGCCACGGAGACCACCCCTACCTCGCCGACCTTCAACCGCGTCGCTCGTAGGAAGGTCGGGCTGGCGAGTACGGGCAGCGGCCCCGGGTTCCGCTCGAAGAGCATCCCTCGCACCCCAGCCAGGGTCCCACGCCCAAAAGTGAAGAGAAGCGCTCCCTCCCCGCCGTGGACGTCGTCCTGGGCGAGCGAGACGCTGTCCGTCGGCCTCGGCGACGTCAGGATGGGGGCCAATCCCTCCACGTCCTCGAACCCGTCCAAAAGAAAAGGGGAGCCATCAGGCAACCACGCCTGCAGGTCGTCCAAGCGGAGCGCGCCAGCGCTACCCGCCGCCCCGGAGACAGGCTCATAGACCTGGAAGGATTCGAGGGTCACCGGCTCGGCAAGGGCATCGAGGGCGTTGGGACGAGGCAACCCCGTCTCCAGGTACCGCCACCCACTGAAATTGAGAGGCCCCAGGGTGAAGGGACGCACGGTCCCCCGCCCATCTCGCACGACGATCCAGAGGAAGCGATTTACCTCCGGCTCGTCGGGGTTCACCCACACTCCGACCGCCTCTGTCCTTGCCGGCAGTTGGATCAGAGGGCGCACGGGCTCTGACACCGTAAGAGAGAGGAGCAGGCTCCCGAGACCCTGAGAGGCGAAGTCCTCTCGAAACCAGAGAACGTCGCCCAAGGTCTCCGGATCGACCGCCAGCAGGTGCGCCTCGGGGCTCTCATCCGAAGGTCCCGTCCGGACGATGTCACGATAGGCGGCGCTCGCAGCCTCGACACCTGAGACATCGCGGTAGAGCTGGCGGGCTTGGCCGAGGTCCTGAAACTCAAACCCCTCGTCCCGCACGATCCGAAGGTCGGCGCCCACAGAATAAAGGGCGCGTTCCTTGCTGCTTCGGTCCAGCGTTCCTCCGAGCGTGGCAGCAAAGGTCGCCAGGGCAATGGCCACCAGGAGAAGCCCCACCAGCCTGTTGGATGGCAGAGGAGCTCGCGCCATCCGAGTGAAGCCGAGGTCCATCCAGAGCATTCCGAACCGCCGTCCCAGGAAGGCCAGGACGGCCAGGAGGATGGGAAGGAGCCTGAACAGGAGGATCACCGTAACCAGGAGACCGAGGACAGGGATGAGAAGGGCCGTCTGATCGACGCTGAAGGAAGGCCCCAGGGCGTTCCAGATATCCCCTTGCGTGAACACGAGGTCCCGCCGCTGCTGGAGCTGCCAGAGGAGGGCGGCCACAAGAAGAAGAGCACCCAGGTCAAGGTATTGACGCTGGAACCAGGGCGCCCGCTCCGGCTGGGCCGTCCCCCACCGGCGCACGGCGATCCCCGTCTCGGGTCCCAAAAGAATGGGGAGGAGGAAGACCGAGAGGGCGAGAAGGGCGCCCGCGGCGGCCCACAGATATGCGGTGGGAAGGCTCACCACGGGAAGGGGGCCCGGCCCCATGATAGAGACAAAAGCCGGCACGTAGCCCGCCAGCGCCACCGCCACCGCCGAAACGAGGGGAGAGAGGGAGAATCCAAGGGCGCAGAGGGCCACGCCCCAGAGGGCCATGACCAACGCGGCCTGGACCCGGCCCGCCCCTCGGCTCTGAAGCAGGGCCAGATGTCCTTCCTGGCGCTCCTTCACCGCCGCCGTCACCATCAGCAAAACGTAGAGGACCAGAGCCTCCGTGATCACGATGAGGACCACCAGCGGAATGCGGGTAAAAAAGAGCTTCGTCCCATACTCTTGGGCCAGCGGTTCGAGTCGGGTGAAGACCCGGGCCTGCGGCAGGGAACCGGCCAGGCTGGCTCCCATCCGTGTCACGGCCTCGCCGGCCTCCGCCAGCCCCCATGCGTGGACCTTGCTCCTCTCCACATAGAGTGCACGCCACACCTGCCCAAGGACGCCGGGGGAGGCGGTGCCTATCCTATCGATCATGTCCCTCTCTGAGAAGAACAGAGGAACCGGCTGCACCGTATCCACGGGAGAAGGGTAAAAGTAGTCCGTCGCGGCGCCGATCCAGAACTCGTCTGTCAGGTCTATGGGCTCAACGAGGCCGACCACCGTCACGTCGACCTCCACCATACCCGTCGCCGACTCGCGGAACAGATGCAATCGCGCATCGCGCTCGATGCCAAATCCTCGGGCGATGGCAGAGCCCGCGAGGACCTCCATCTCCTGCTCGCCCGGGAGAGGGAAGCGTCCCTCCACCAGACGCACGTGGGGGTCCATGCCGGAGAGGTGCTGAAGAAGAGCCAGGTCGGCTGCACCCTCCATCGGGCGCCCGGCACGAACAGAGAAAAAATGCGGGAGGCGGACATAGCTCTCGCGCTGGACCACGAACTCCGCGACGAAGCGGTCGACCGCCTGATCCACGGTGGCCAGAGTTCGGTCGAAGCCCTTCCGATCGACGGCCGTAAAGGGAACGTAGACCTGGATATGAGGTAGGGGTTCCGTCTCCACGGCGTGTCGGCGCCCCAGGTCCTCTAAGGCGCCCAGGTAGAGGGGCGTGGCGGCCAAGAAGGCGATGGCGAAGAAGATTGCCAGGCCCACGGCCCCCGCCAGCGGCCCCACTCCACGCACTTGCTGAAGAATGAACCACCAAAGGGGCATTCATCGCCTCCCGGCGGCGGACTAGGCCGGGTGCCCCGAAGGGACCGGCAATATCGCCATCGCGTCGCCGAGCATCACCACTCCTGCCCCCACCGAAGGATATCCGGAACGTGGGCGCGAGCGAGAGATCGCCCTAAGCCCACGATGGCGACCGCAGCACCTCCCACCGCCACCGCTCCAACCAGCCCCAGCAGCCACCAGTCCGTCTCGAGAATGAAAGGAGGAAGAAGGCGGGCACCAGCCTCCGGCGGCTGCATGAGCGGGACCAGGGTACCGCTTAGCCACAGCCCCAGGGCCAACCCGAAGGCGCAACCCACCAGGACAACCAGAGCGTGCTCCACGAGCAACTGCAAGAGGTGACGCCCCGGCGACAGGCCCAGGGCTCGGAAGAGCCCGGCCTCCAGAGTGCGCCCCTTCGCCAGAGAGGTCACATGGGCCGCGTAGCCCGGAACAAGGAGAAGGGCTGCCAGAACGACCATGGCTGGCGCGAGTCCGCGCCAGCCAGCCACCGCGAGAGTGCCCGAAAGAGCGCTCGCAAGAAGTTTTTCCTGGACTTCAGCTTTGCCTCGCAGGTCTTCACGCGCTTGGACCGCCCCCACCGCCTCGGCACGGCGCTCGGCACCCTCTCCGGAGAGGGAAAGAAAGACCTCGTCGGCCCACACCTTCTTCTCTACCTCGATGCCATTGATGAAGGGCAACAGAGCCTCGCCATCCACGATGAGAAAGCCTTGCTCCCCTGGGTCGAGAGTGGGGAAGTAATCGACGGTCCCCGCGACACGGATAGGAAGGACCCGCCCCTGCACGGTCACCACCCCCTCCTGGCCCACCTCCAGCCCCGCCCAGGCCAGGAAAGAAGGGCTGACCAGCGCGGGGAGAGGCCCAGGGGTCCGCCCGACCATCACGCCGCGGACGCCTGCCAGGGTCTCCCTGCCCCACTGGAAATCCAGGGATCCGTCTCCGCCCGGCTCGGCGCTCTCCCGGCTCCCGCTCAGCGTATCTCGGCGCGTCGCCGAGGTGGGAATAGTCGCCCATGCCGACACATCCTTGAAGCTCTCCACGGTGACCGTTTCCCCGGAGGGGAGTCTACCCCGGGCTTCGTCCAGGAGGAGAGAACCCGGCCCCCCCGAAGCGCCGAAGCTGGTCTCGAAGACCTGGAAGGACTCGATGGTGACCGGCTCCGGCAACCCCTTCGGCATCGCCGCCGAGGCAAGCTCGATCTCCAGGAACCGCCAGCCGGAGAAGTCCAGTTGGCCGAAAGAGTATACATGGTAGTGTCCTGAACCGTCTTTCAGCACGACCCAGAGGTAGAACCTCCCCGCCGGGACGTCCGGTTTGGCCCACACCCCCACGGCGACGGCCCCGGAGGGGAGGACCGGAGCAAGTCCGACGGGCTCCTTCGCCCGCACCGAGTTCAGGAGGGACGCGAGGTTCTTGGGGGAGAAGTCCTCCCGGAACCAGAGGACCTGGGAGAGGGTCCCCGGCTCCGCGCCCAGGAGTTCCGCCTCGGGCCCCGCACCGGCGGCCCCGATCCGAGCCTTGCTTCGGTAAGTAGCGCTCGCGTTGCGAAGGCCGGGGACTTCCAAATAGGCCTCGCGGATGGCAGCCAGGCTCTCGCCACTGAACCCACCGGCGCGGTCGAGACGAACATCGGCACCCACTTCGTAGAAGGCGCGCTCCCGCGCGCTGCGGTCTAAGGTCCCCCCGAAAGTCGTAGCAAAGGTGCCCAGGGCCATCGCCAAGAGCAAAAGCCCCGCGAGCCGCCCGTAGGCGAAGGGGGAACGGACCATCCTCTGAAAGCCCAGGGCCGCCCAGAGCGGCCCGATGATCCCAGCGGCCAGACCCGTCAGGCGGGACAGGTAAGGGAAGACCCGGAAAAGGATGAGCACCGCCGCGACGAGAGTCAGCATAGGAACGAGAAGGGCCGTCTGGTCGAAGGTAAAAGAGGGGCCCAGGCTGCCCAGGTCCGCCTCGCCGATCTTCAGGAACTGGCCCTGCCCGCGGACCTGCCACAAGAGAGCTCCAGCTACCACAAGCAGCCCCACGTCGGCATAGGTGCGCTGGAACCAGGGCGCGACCGCCGCCCCGACGGCCCTCAGCCGCCGCGCGGTGACCGAAATACGGGTCTCGAAGACGATGGGCAGGAGGAGCGCCCCCATCGCCAGCAAGGCTCCCAACGCCGCCCATTGGTAGCCCGGGAGGAGGCTGCCCAAAGAAAGGGGCTGACCACCCGTGACGCCGGAGAAGGCCGGAGTGTACCCCAGCAAGGAAACGGTCGCGGCGGCGACCAGGGGGGAGACAAGGAGGGCCGCCAGGCTCAAGAGAAGGCCCCACGAGCCGGTGAGACCCAGGGTCCGCACCAGCCCGGCTCCCCGACTCTCTAGCAAGGAGCGGTGCGCCTCCCCCCTCTCACCCAGGACGCTCATCACCAACAGGAGAAGGTAAAGGACAAGCGCCTCGGACATGACCACCAGGACCAAGAGGGGGACCTGAGCGTAGACGAAGCGCTTCTCGTAGCCTTGTGTGACAGGGAGCAGCCGGCTGAACACACTGGCGCGGAGGCCCGATTGCGTGAGGTCCGTCTCCAGACGCACGAGGGACGTCTGAATCTCTTCGGCGCTGGAACGGGCGAGGGCAGCGTCATTGACCAGCAGGAACTGAGAGACCTCCCCCAAGACCCCGGGGATAGCGGAGGCCATCTCGTCCACGATGTCTCCCTCGGTGACGAAGAGAGAGACGGTAAGCTGGTCCCCCACTCGCGGTGGTAGAAAGTGGGCGCTCCCCTGCCCCGCCCAGTATTTCTCGCTGGCATCCACCGGCTCGATGAGTCCAACGACATCCACGAACACCTCGACCGGCCCGCGCGGCGAGTCCCTGGTCAAGCGGAGACGGTGCCCCACCTCTATCCTCGCCTGGCGGGCTATCTGCGCCCCCACAGCAGCCTGGAACCCCGTCTTCGCCGCGCCAGGCGTCGGCGCAAGGGGAAGGCTTCCTTCTACGACCCGGACGTGTTCGCGCATCCCCGTCAGGTAGTGCCCAAAGGCGAGCCCGTGCGGGTACTTATCGGGCGTCGCGGGCGTGTTGAAGGCGAAAAAGGGAGTGCGCAGGTAGGTCACTCGTCCGGCGACGAAACCTCGGATGGTGCGATCGTCCGCCGCATCAAGAGTGCGGACAGCCTCCTCATAGTCGCTGCGGCGCAGAGAGACCAGGGGAACGTAGACCTGGATGGCGAGGTTCGGCTCCGCGGCCAGGCTTTCGCGCAGGCCCAGGTTTTGCAGAGCGCTGAAGTAGAGCGGGGTCGCCGCCAGAAGGGTGACAGTCAGAAAGATCCCCAGCCCCGCCACCGCCGCCAACGGGCCAATCCCAGAGACGTACCGGAGAACGAACCGCCAGAGGGGCATCCCCAACCCCCTGCCCGCGCTGTGGAGACGCCCCTAAGTATCGAGGGTTGCGCGCTGGCTTGTCAACGTAAGGAGAGGGATGTCGAAGGGAAGGCCTCACACCGAGAAGCTGTCCCGAAATCCGTGCCTGGGGAAGCGGAGAGTCCCGACGCGTCGGGACTCTCCGCAGGTCTGGGAAGCCTGTCTTGAGCTTGTCGAAGGATGAGAGCGCGGTTTGTCAGGATCACCATGAGGCGGTGCGAACCCGCCCAGGCGCAAAGCGTTACAGCTTCAGAGCAGCGATGCCCGCCTTGGCGACCTCCTCGTCCTGCTCCGAGGTCCCGCCGCTCACCCCCACGGCGCCCAACATCTCGTCTCCCCGCTTCGCCGGCAGGGCCCCCTGGCCCATGATGATCTGCCCCGGGTGCTGGGCCAGGAGGGTGGTAAAGAAGGGGTTGGCCGCCATCTGAGCGAGCTGGGCGCTAGGCATGCCCAAGAGGGCGGTGCCGTAGGCCTTCCCCCGGGCGATCTGGACGGTCCACCAGCGGGCCCCGTCCATGCGGCCCTCCACCACCACGTCTCCCCGCGGGTCGAGCACCGCGATAGAGACGTTGATGCCAAGCGCCTTGGCCTTGTCGCGGCCCGCGTGAAGGACGGTCAACGCCTGATCGAAAGAGACTGCCATGAATACGCCTCCTCAGAGAGTCTCTTGAAGCGCCTCTGAACAAGATAGCACGGCACGCCCACTTCGCCAGGGGTCCCGAGACAAGAGGCCCGTGGCAGAGGAGCGCTACCGCCGCCGCTCCCGCAGCTCGGCCATGACCTGGTCCAGCGGCACGCCGGCCTCCTCCAGGAGAACGAGGAGGTGGTACAGGAGATCGGCGGCCTCGGAGGGGAGACGCTCCGGCGCTCCGGCCACGGCTGCCAGGGCCGTCTCCCCCGCCTCTTCGATGACCTTCTGGGCGATGCGCTCCCTTCCCTCCTGGAAAAGCCGCGCCGTGTAGCTCCCCTCGGGCATCTCCTGGCGGCGCTGAGCGATGGTGGCGGCCAAAGAGGTGAGGACAGCGACAGAGGCCGAAGGCTCGCCGATCTGCCAGTCGGCCCGGTCCAGGGCCTGGAAGAAGCAAGAGGTGTTGCCCGTGTGACAGGCGGGGCCCGTCGGATCGACACGGAGGAGCAAGGCATCGCCGTCGCAGTCCACCGAAATATCGCGGACGTGGAGGATGTTGCCGGAGGTCGCCCCCTTGTGCCACAGCTCCTCGCGGGAGCGGCTGTAGAACCAGGCCTGGCCGCTCTCCAGGGTGTGGCGCAGGGCCTCGGCGTCCATGTAGGCCAGCATGAGCACCTGGCCGGTCTTGGCGTCCTGGGCGATGGCGGGGACGAGGCCGCGCTCGTTCGATGTCAATACCGTGGCCATAGGAAGTCTCCTTTCGCGGATGTCCTCCGCCTCTCAGGATAGCAGAGAAGGAAGGCTCAGAAGAAACCGCGTGTCTTGACCGCTACAATGTCCACCAGCCCCAAGAGGTCGGGCACCTCGAAGGTGGGATGCGCGTCGGAGAGGGGCCAGTCGGCCAAGGAGCGGTTGACCCACACGGTGGGAATGCCCACAGAGGTGGCCCCCACCACATCCTCGGTCGGAGAGTCGCCGGCGAAGAGGGCCTGCTCCGGCTCGATCCCCAGCCTTTCCAGGGCGCGTTGGAACAGCCGCGGGTGGGGTTTATAAACCTCCTCCGCTTCGGAGTAGACGACAGTCTCGAAGTGGAGGCCATTGTGGGCGAGGGTGCCGAGGAGGAAGGCGGCGTCGGCGTTGCTGACCAGCACCACAGGGACCCGAGAGCGAAGCGCCCTCAGGGCAACGGCGACTTCCCGGTAAGCCTCTCGATGGGCGAGGTCCTCCGCGAGGACCCGTACGGCCCTCTCCTTATCGCCTTCGATCTTCAGGTCGTGGAAGGCCCTTCGGAAGCACTCCGCCCAGGCCGACTGGTAGCTGCGGAAGGGCTCCGCCCTCCATTGGCCCCCCTTCTGGGAGACGCGCGTGGCCCGGAAAGACGCCTCGTACCGCGCCCACGCCTGGAGGAGAGCTTCCGAGGCGACGGGAAGCGCCTGGCCCTGGACGATGGCCTGAAAGACAGGGAAGAGCCGCTCCCGCTCGTAGTGGAAGAGGGTGCCGTAGGCGTCCAGCAAAAGGGCGCGCAGCCCCTCCCGCCGCCTCCTCAAGCCCCCTCCCAGCGGACGGGAACGCCCCTTTGAGACAGGTAGCGCTTCGTCTCGGCGATAGTCCATTGGCCGTAGTGGAAGATGCTGGCGGCCAGGGCGGCGTCGGCCTTGCCCTGGGTGAGCACCTGGAGGAAATGCTCGGGGCGACCTGCCCCGCCGCTGGCGATGACCGGCACGGAGACAGCCTCCGAGACGGCCCGCGTCAGCTCCAGGTCATAGCCATCCTGGGTGCCGTCGGCGTCGATGCTGGTGAGCAGAAGCTCTCCCGCCCCCTTCTCCTCGACATACCGCGCCCACTTGACGGCGTCCATGCCCGTCGGCCGGCGCGCGCCGTGGCTGTACACCTCCCAGCGGGAGCCGGGCCCCAGGGCCACCTCCGCTGGGACGCCTCCCTCCGGCGGGGAGGATTCGACCCTCTTGGCGTCGATGGCGACGACGATGCACTGGCAGCCGAAACGCTGGCTCCCCCGCGAGACCAGATCGGAGTCCTGGATGGCGGCGGTGTTGACAGCGATCTTGTCGGCGCCTGCATTGAGGAGCTTGCGGACATCCTCCACGCTTCGGACGCCTCCTCCAACGGTGAGAGGGATGAAGACCTCCGCCGAGACGCGGCGCACCACCTCCACCATGGTGTCGCGCTCCTCCACCGAGGCGGTGATGTCCAGGAAGACGAGCTCGTCGGCCCCCTGGGCATTGTAGAAGGCGGCCAACTCCGCCGGGTCGCCGGCGTCGCGCAGATTGACGAAGCTGACGCCCTTGACCACCCGTCCGGCGTCCACGTCCAGACAGGGGATGATGCGCTTGGAGAGCATGGTATACCCTCGCTGTGGATGGCACCATTCTAACGATGTCGGAGGGCTTGGGACCAAGCGCCTTCGGCTCTGGGAGAGCAGGTGGGACCATGGAGCCCCTGAGCGCCTACGGCCTCGCGTCGGAGGTCCTGGTCTGGCAGGCCGTGGCGCTGACGGCGCTCTCCTTCGGCGTCGGCATCCTC
>JACQUM010000017.1 GCA_016210295.1 Chloroflexota bacterium
GAGGTGGCCTTCGACGGCTACAAGGCGCCCAGCTTCCTTCAGGCGAAGGGAGCCATGGAGGTGGGCATCGAGTTCCACTCCCTCTCCAAGTCGTACAACATGACCGGCTGGCGCATCGGCATGGCGATGGGCAACGCCGAGGTCATCAACGCCCTGATGCGGATCAAGTCGAACCTGGACTCAGGCGTCTTCCAGGCGGTCCAGCTCGCGGCAATCGCTGCCCTTGAAGGGCCCCAGGACGCCATCGCGGAGCACAACCGCATTTACCAGGCCCGGCGCGACCGGCTGGTGCCGGTGCTGCGGGCCATGGGGCTGGAGGTGGACCCGCCCACGGCCAGCCTCTACGTCTGGGCGAAGCTTCCTTCCGGGATCACCAGCGGGGAGTTCGCTACGCGACTCATCGAGAGGGCAAACGTGGTGGTGACGCCTGGGCGGGGCTACGGGGTGGCGGGGGAGGGGTACATCCGCTGCTCCCTCACCGTCCCCGACGACCAGTTGGACCGGGCCCTCACGCGCCTGGCCGATATACGTGCGGCGGCGCTGGTGTAAGCAACCTGCATGGCAAGGGCCAGAACGCAGACCGTCTCCACCTATCCACCCCCCGAGCGAGCCATTCTCGTCGGCGTCCAGGTCAAAGGCGAGCCCTATGGCTGGTCGTTGGAGGACTCCCTCGATGAGCTGGCCAGCCTGACCCGGACGGCGGGAGCCCAGGTGGCGGGGACAGTCGCCCAACAGGTGCCCCGCATGTCCCCCACCTACGTGGGGACAGGGAAGCTGGAGGAGCTGAAAGAGCTCCGCCAAGAGACCGCCGCTGCCACCATCATCTTCGACGACGAGCTGACCCTGGCCCAGCAGAGGAACCTGGAGAGGGCCTTGAAGGTCAAGGTCCTGGACAGGACGGCCCTGATCCTGGACATCTTCGCCCAGCGCGCCCACACGCGGGAAGGGCGGCTCCAGGTGGAGCTGGCCCAACACGAGTACCTTCTCCCTCGGCTGACGGGGCAGTGGAGCCATCTGGAGCGGCTGGGCGGCGGCATCGGCACTCGCGGCCCCGGCGAGACTCAGCTGGAGACGGACCGCCGTCTGGTGCGGAACCGCATCGCCCACATCAAGGAGCAACTGGAGGAGGTGCGGCGACACCGGGCCCTCTACCGGGCTCGCCGCAGGAGCCAGGGGGTGCCCGTCGTCTCCCTCATCGGCTACACCAACGCCGGGAAGAGCACGCTGATGAACGCCCTCACTCACGCGGGCGTCCTGGTGGAGGACAGGCTCTTCTCCACGCAGGACCCGGTGACTCGGCGGCTTCGGCTACCAGGTGGAGGCCGCGTCCTTCTCACGGACACGGTGGGCTTCATCCAGAAGCTTCCTCATTCGGTGGTCGCGGCCTTTCGCGCGACCCTGGAGGAGTTGGAGGAGGCCACTCTCCTCCTGCACGTGGTGGACATCACCCACCCGAGCGTCGCCGAGCAGTGGGAAACGGTCGTCGGGCTTCTTCAGGAGATGGGGCTGGAGGCGAAGCCAACCCTCACCGTCCTCAACAAGATCGACCGGCTGGGAGAGGGCTGGGAGCGTCTCTTGGTGAAGGCGCTGATGGAGGAGAACGGCCTCTCGTGGTCCCCGGAGCGGGAGGCCGTGACAGTGGCAATCTCGGCGGCGCGCTCGTTCGGGCTGGAGACCCTCACCAGCCGAATCGAAAGGGCGCTCGAGACCTCCACGCCCTCCTGACGCGTGACCCGAGAGCACACGATGCTGGTCACAGCCAGCTATTACGAGCCGGAGAAGTGGCGGGGCCAGTCCTACCGGATCTCCCTGGGATACCCGCGAGGCAGGAAGAAGGCCTGGAAGGACTTGCCTCTCCTGGCGCCGGAGCGAGAGACCGTCGCGGCCTATCGCCAGGGGCGCATCGACGCCCAGCGGTACGTCCAGGAGTACGACGATCTCCTCCGGTCCCGCTGGCGGGAGGTGGCCGCCTGGCTCGGCTCTCTCAAGCCCGACGATGACGTGACCTTGCTCTGCTTTGAACGGGAAGGGGAGTTCTGCCATCGCCACCTGATCGCGGAGCTGGTGCGACGCCTGCGGCCGGAGCTGCCAGTAGAGGAGCATTGAACGAGGGGAGCTCCCTCTCTGACGAAGCCCCGGAGATGCTTGGTAGACATTCATAGCAATCTCGATTAGCCTTTTGGATGAAGTTCGCGAGGCGGGCTGGGAGCCGCCATCACACCGGCCATGAATAGTCCACGGTTCGGCACGCTGACCACGAAAGTTTTCTTGCTGGCGTTCGGCCTCTACGTCGCCTTCGCCGTCGGCTCTATCGCCATCGGATTCGCAGACATTACTCAAGCTGTCTCGTCGCCTCCCTCACCGCCTCCCCACGTCGAACAGCCGTCCGCCATCGGCCCGTCAAGCCCGTCCGGGCCGGCGACCGACGTGTGGTCCCGGCTGAGGGACTTAATCGCAAGCGTCCCCCTTCCCCGGCTGCCTGGTCACGAGCCTCCTCCAGGAGGAGCGACGGTCGAGCAGGACGCGCCCGCTATCGCGAGGCCTTCCCCGCTCTTCATCTTAGGGAGCTTAGTGACCACGCTGCTTCCCGCCCTCCTGAACCTGGTCTTCGGGATGCTCCTCGTCTGGCGTCGGCCTGGTAACTGGCTCGCGCGCCTCCTTGCTCTCGGCATGGTGGGGACGGCGGCCTCCTTCTTCTACCCCGCCCACGGTTCTTTGGTTCGGGCATCATCCTACCTGCTCGCTATTCACCTGGGCATACATGCCGTCTCCGGTGCCGCCTATGTTCACGGGCTGCTCCTCCTGCCCGATGGGCGTCTCTCCTCCCGCTGGTGGGCCTGGTTCATCGGCACGGTATACCTACTCGCGGGAGCCTTCACCCTCCTCGCACTCCCTTACGCCTTGACTCCTGCCTGGGAGACGATGTCACCCGTCCACATGCAGGCCGTGGGGTTTCTGGAGAGGGCCGTCTTCATCATCTTCTTCGGACTTCTCATCCCTGTCACGGGCATCGTCTCCCAGGTGCATCGCTACCGCCAGATAAGGCTTCCCGATGAGCGGCAGCGGGTGAAGTTCGTCGTATGGGGTCTGAGCCTTGCTTTTGGCCTGGGTCTGCTTCTGGTGTCTACTGGCGCCGTTCTCTTCGTCGCTCAGCTCGGCGGGCTGACGGGCGAGATGCTCGAGCGCCTGAACGCCTCCGTTCTCTATGCCTTTCCACCCCTCTTCGGGGCGATCCCTGTCGTGCTCTTCATCGCCATGCTTCGCCATCGCCTGTTCAACATGGACGTCGTCATCAAGCGGACCCTAGTGTACGTGCCGCTCACCGGCATCGTCGCGGGGATGTACATCGCCTCCGCCGGTGTCCTGTCACGGTCCATCGCCGCTCTCACAGGGCAGCGCTCCGAGATCACCATTGGCCTGGCCACCCTCATAGTGGTGGCCCTGCTCACGCCTGCGAGGAACTGGCTCCAGGTCATGGTGGACAAGCGCTTCAAAGAGTCTCCGGACCCTGCCAAAAGGCTCTTCGCGTTTCGAGACCACGTGCGCTCCGTGCTCCAGGTGACCGACAAGCAGGCCCTGAGCGACCGATTGCTGCAGGAGGCAACGACGGCCTTTGGAGCTACCGGGGGAGCGGTGTACCTTCGCGAGCGGGACGGGAAGACCGTTGTGCGCATCGCGGGGGACTGGATCAATCAGCCACGCCTGGCTTTACCCTTGGTCTCCAATGGCCACGAACTGGGATCATTGTGTTTGGGCGACCGCCGCGACGGGCAGGGCTACACAGAGCAGGACAAAGAGCTTCTGAAGACGATCCTGGGCGACGTGGCTGACGCCATGCACACGGCCTCGACGGGGGAAAGGGAGGCATCCTAGCCTCGCGCGTTGATTCGTCCGGTCCACCAGTCCAGGAAGATCCGGGCGCAAAGAGAGCCATCTTTTCGCGCTTCGGTGAAAGTGTCGGGCAAGGTCAACCGCAAGCCATCGTAGTCGGTCCCTCCAGGACGGCGCACTTGTGACCTGAAGATGTTCGGTTCCCTGTCAAGAGCATCGACGAGGACAGTCACGTCGAGGCAGTGGTCAGGGCGATCCTCAGACCCGGAGCCGACCACGGCGGCACCACGAACATCCGTACCGAACGTCTCACAGACAAGGCTGTCTTATCAGGCCCGGTGAGGAGGGCCCCCGGAGCTACGGCGCGCACGACCGGGACCGCGAGGGACGCTCACGCCGCCACGACCTGTCCCGCCGAAGACCTGCCGAGCCCTGTTCCGGGCTTCTCACAGTCGAGAGCAACCTTAGACGCGAAGTCGCGCAAGCGCAAGAAGACGACCTCTTGAGAGGCCCCAACAGAGCCCCTTTGAGCCAAAGGTCGAGGAAAAGGAGCCGGCGGAACCGCGCAAAGGCCCGGAAATGAGACCAAGCTCTTAGCGCCCCTGGCGGAAAGGACTTCGCACTATATGTATTATGTGCAAAATGTAGCAGGGGTCACCGATTCCTTGGCCCCCTCATGTTACAATCGTCTGCCTGGCACAGAAATTGTTTCTGCCAGAGCTGGGAGGGGTTCGTGGGGGCGGCGTTTCCTCGTCTTCTTCGCTCCGTCGTTCTAAGGCTTGTGCTCGGTGGTCTCCTGTTCGGTCTTGGATGTGGAGTTTTCCTCCAGCCTCCGACGCCAACGCCAGGCCCGCCCCCCGACCAACTTCAACAGAGGGTCCGAGAGGTCTGGGAGGTCTTGCAGCGAGTCTATGTGGCCCCGGAGCAACTCGACCCGAAGGTCCTCGCTGATGGCGCCGCACGCGGCATGGTAGAGACCCTCAACGACCCGTACACCGTTTTTCTCGACGCTGAGCACTACCAGGTGCGGCTGGAGGACCTGAGCGGGGCCTTCGACGGGATCGGCGCCGTGGTCGGCAACCGCGGGGGCAAGGTCGTGATCGTCTCTCCCATGAAAGGCACGCCCGCCGAGGAAGCCGGGCTACGGGCCGGAGACGTCATCCTCGCCGTAGACGGCCAGTTGACGAACGCCATGGACGTGGCCGCGGTGGTCGCGCGTGTTCGTGGGCCCAGCGGCCAGCCGGTGCGCCTCCGCATTCAGCGCGATGAGGCCGGCGAGCCCCTGGACGTCAGTATCGTCAGGCGGCGCATCGAGATCCCCGCGGTCACCATGGCGACTCTCCCGGGGAGCTTCGCCCACATCGTCATCAGCCATTTCTCGGAGAACACGGACCGCGACCTCGAGCAGGAGCTGAAGCGCCTCAAGGCCCAGGGACTGCGGGGGATCGTCCTCGATTTACGAAACAACCCGGGAGGATTCCTCCATACGGCCATCAACGTAGCCAGCCAGTTCCTCCCCAAAGGTGTCGTGCTCTACGAGGTGAGCCGCAGCGGTGCGGAAGAGACTCACGATGCCCAACCGGGCGGCCAGGCGACTCGGACTCTCGTCGTCGTGCTGGTCAACGGCGGCAGCGCCTCGGCCAGCGAGGTTGTCGCCGCCGCCCTCCGGGACAACAATCGTGCGCGTCTCGTTGGGGAACAGACGTTCGGCAAGGGCAGTGTGAACCTTTTGCAGCGGCTGTCGGACGGCGCGGGCCTGTACGTGACGACTGCTCGCTGGCTGACCCCCTCCCGCCAGCAGATCGAGGGGCGGGGTCTCGCCCCAGACATTCTCGTCGCCGATGATCCGGGGACCGCCATGGACGAGCAGCTTGCAGCGGCTGTTCGAGAACTGGCGGCCTCCAAGTAGAACCCCTACCCTGCCCTATAATGGCCTGGAGATGGTGAAGAGGACGAAGAGCACCGCTGCCAGCGGGCCCCCAGGCGATCGGACGATCTCCTTCAACCGCCGAGCCCTTCACAACTACGCCGTCCTCGAGACAATGGAGGCCGGTCTTGTGCTGACGGGAACGGAGATCAAGTCGCTCCGGGCGGGGCGTGTCAGCCTGGCTGAGGGGTATGCTCGGTCCGAGAGGGGAGAGGCCTGGCTTTATGGCGTCCACATCGCCCCCTACGAGGCGGGAAACCGGTACAACGTGGACCCGCTCCGGCGTCGTAAGCTTCTTCTTCATAAAGACCAGGTCCTGTACTTGGCCCAACAGACGGACGCTAAGGGACTCACCCTCATACCCCTCCGGCTCTATATTCGAAACCACGTCGCCAAGGTAGAGATCGCCGTGGCACGAGGCAAACATGCCTACGACAAACGGGAAAGCATCGCCCGCAGAGATGCGGAGCGAGAGATGGCACGCGGGATGAAGCGAGGACGGCTGTAGATGCCGGAGCGAGCTATAATGAAAACGTATGGGGGCGCGTGGATTCGACAGGGGCGCGCCCTGTCAGGAGAGCAGGCCGAGGAAGCCGTCACCCTCGTTAAACCGGCGGCAAAAAAGTAACCGGCAAGCAACAGCTTGCATTCGCTGCCTAACTAGGCGGCGACGTTCGGGGTCGCCTCTCCCCGAGGGCGGCGTCGAGCGACAATTCATCGGGGTGCTGCGGTCTCCCACGCCGGTAAGGGCCGCCTAAGATCATCGGCTGGTCCCTGAAGACTCTGCCGGGCAAGGGCTTCGGGGGCGAGACTTACAGCCCGACTGAGCCTGGAGAGCTTCTGGCGGGGGTTCCTCTGGACGGGGGGTTCGACTCCCCCCCGCCTCCACCACAAACACGGCGGCTCCGCCGCCTGGACAGGCGGCGCCTCCCCTTTGACCAGGACGAGCCCGCTTCCCGCCCGCGTCGTGGCAATCTCGAAGAGGGCCCGGAAGGTCGGTTTGGCGCGGATAGCCACCACTCGTTTCTCCTCCAGCACGTCCACGTAGACCACGTCCAGCATGGTCAGGAGCAGCCGCCGCCGTTCGGTCGGATCGGCCCCCGCCCACAGCCTGGGCAGGTCCTCCAGAAGCTGGCCCGCCTCCCTCGCTGCGTCCACCCCTGGGACGATCAGGCCCGCCAGCTTCTCCTCCAGGGCCCGCTTCTCCCGCCGGTACCCATCATCGTCATACATCCCGTCCACGTAGGCC
>JACQUM010000014.1 GCA_016210295.1 Chloroflexota bacterium
AATCTACGCACCGTAGCGTGGGTGCAGGCCGAATGCACTCGATTTATCGGTGGGACACCCTGCCCCTAGCCCTGCAGGATAGCCTGGTAGAGTTGGATCGTCTTAGGGAGCGGGGCAACCCCCAGCTCTCGCTGGAGAATCGCGGAGCAAGACTGGTACTGGCGCAAGGCCTCGGTGCGCTGGCCCGCGGCCCACAAATACCCCATCAAGGCTCGGTGAACGCTCTCCCTGCACGAGTCCACGCCCAGGGCCTGCCGGCACGTCGCAATGGCCTGGGAGTAGTTCTGCGTGGAGGCGTACAGAGACGCCATTCCAACCAGAAGAGACAGGTAGAGCTCCCGCAGCCGCTCCCTCTCCAGAGCCACCCAGTCAGCGTACGGGTCCTCCTCCAGGTAATCGCCTCGATAGAGATAGGCAGCAGCTTGATAGGAGTGCAGAGCTTGGGCCGTTCGCCCCTCGTCCAGGGCCCGATGGCCCTCTTGGATCTGGCCCTCAAACTGGTCCACGTCCACCCAGAGGTGAGGCCCCAGCAGAAGCCGGTAGCACTCACCCTCGGTCGCGATAAAGCGGGACGGTTTGCGGGGGTCCAGGTTCGGCTCCAAATAGCGGCGCAGGGCGTGCACCAGCACCTTCAGGCTCTGCAGCCCGTGCTCCAGGGGCATCTCCGGCCAGAGAGCCTCCAACAGCGTCTCCCGATGGACAGCGTTGCCTCGCCGAGTCAGCAGCATCTTGAACAGAGCGGCCCCACGGCGGCGAGGCCACTGCTCCCACCGGAGAGTCCCCGTCCCCTGCTGAAGCCTCAACGAGCCCAGCGTGTGTACCGTGAGGGGGGAAGACGTCCCCAGCCTGGACTCCGGGTCTTCTTCCCGAGGCGTCAGAAAAATCACGGCCTTGGGCACGCCCCGCTCCAGAGGCCCAGGAAGCACACTGCTGCTCTTCAGCAAGGGTCGTCTCACGTTTCGAGGCCCCAGGACAACGAAGGCTGTCGCCCGAAAGGGCTGACCGTTCCGGAAGCAGAGCATGGCCGGGCAGTCCGGCCCACACAGGGGACGCCCCTCTGCCGTGTAACCAGAGAGCAGCTCGTAGCACCGCTTGCCCACCGCTTGGGCCACTGGAACCCCCAACAGATCCTCGGCCTGAGCGTTCCACGCCAGAACCCGCTGGCCCCCGTCAATGACAAAGGCCGCCTCAGAGCTACCCTCTACCAGATCCTCCGCCCTGCTCCTGCCCTCAACCTCAGCTTGTGCCATACCGCACCCCCCTAGCTTGAGTCCGTGTCAAAGACCCTCGACTTGTCAGTGATAATCCCTGGCTCTCGCCCTCAATCTCGACGCTCGCCTTCCTACACCTGTCGTAGCGTGGGTCCAGGGGACACCCTGGTCAGCGGCGCACCCTGCTGCGCCTCGACACCAGGTGTAACCCATGTAACCGTTGTAACCACTGTAGAGAGCAAAAGACCCCCTGTCCCTACCCAAACGGGTAGTTTTCGGGTAGTTTTCGGAGAGAGCCAGGCGCGGTGAGGCTACTCGAAGAGGAACCAGCGACGCCGTGGCCGTTCCACATACCGCAGCCCGAACCTCCGCACCGCCGCCTCGCGGATGAGAGTGACCGCCTCCTCCGGGGAGTCGGTCACAATGATCCGGTCTAGGTCCGCGGCGTCAATGGCGCCCTGAGCCACGAGCGTGTCCCGCATGAAGCCGATCAGCGGCCCCCAGAACTCGGACCCCAGCAGCACCACCGGGAAGTCTCGGATCTTGCCGGTCTGGATCAGGGTGGCCGCCTCGAAGACCTCGTCCAACGTGCCCAACCCTCCCGGCAGCGCGATGAAGCCGTAGGAGTACTTGATCAGCATCACCTTGCGGACGAAGAAGTAGCGGAACGCGATGTACCTGTCCAGGTACGGGTTGGCGAACTCCTGCATCGGCAGGTGAATGCCGCATCCCATCGAGAGGCCGCCTGCCTCTCGAGCGCCGCGGTTGGCTGCCTCCATGGTCCCCGGCCCGCCTCCGGTCATCACCGTGAACCCGGCTCTTGCCAGCTCCGTGCCCGCCCGACGCGCCAGCTCGTAGTACGGGTGGGTCTCGGCGAATCGAGCCGAGCCGAACACCGTGACGCACGGCCCCAGAAAGTGAAACGTCCGAAAGCCCCGGATCATGCTAAAGAAGACGCGGATGGCCTGCATGAACCCGACTGTGCGTGGCTCCAGGCCCTCCAGAAAGCGACGCTCCCACAGGTCCGCGACAGGCATGACTCCCGGCTGACCATCGCCCATCGCTACCCTCCTGACGACAGAACTGACGCTTCCCTGACGACGCTCGCGCAGGCGCCTTCGGGCGGCCTTAGCCTAGAAGTGGGGTGTCCAGAGGGGCGAAGCCCCTTTGGTGGGGGCCTGGGGGTATCCCTCATAGCTAAAACC
>JACQUM010000015.1 GCA_016210295.1 Chloroflexota bacterium
CCACGGGGCCGATGAACAGGAGGGCAAAGATGGCGAGCAGGGTGCCGAAGCCGGTGTTGAGGGATCGGGCCGCCGTCTCGAGGATGCTGAAGTTCACCACGGAAGGGAAGTCCCTCGCCGTGCGGCGCTGGACGTTCTCCCGGATCCTGTCGAAGACGACGATGGTGTCGTTGACGCTGTAGCCCAGGGTAGTCAGCACGCCGATGAGGAAGAGGGTGTTGAGCTCGATGGCGACGCCGAACTTAATGAGGATGCTGGAGACGGCGAAGACCATCACGATATCGTGGACAAGGGCGACGATGGCCGTGACGCCGTAGCGGAAGGCTCCCTGGACGCTGCGGAAGGCGAGGGCGACGTAACCCAGAATGCCGACGACGGAGGCCAGGACGGCGATGGTCCCGTCCCTCACCTGCTCCCGGGCGAGGGCGGGGCCCACGGCGTAGAACTCGGGGTTGGTGGACAGCGGGCCGAACCTTGCCTCCAGGGCCGTGCGGATGGCCTGTTGCTGGCCGCTGACATCCTGGGAGGAGGGGAGGCGGAGGAAGAAGTCGCTACCGCCCAGGCCCTGGACACTGGCGCTGGGTAACCCACCCTGACCAAGCGCCTCCTCCACATCGGCGCGCTGGGTGCCCTCGGGGAGGGAGACCGTCGCCGTCGTTCCGCTGGAGAACTCGATGCCCCAGCGGAGCCCGGGTGGAATGAACAGGATGGCCAGGCCCCCGATGGTCACAATGAGGGAGAAGATGAAGTAAAAGCGCCGCCTTCCCATCAAGTCGATCACAGGTTCTTCTCCTCACATCTCAGGGAGTCAGAAAGCCCCTGCGGGCCAAGAGGGCGCTGGATAGCGCCGCCCGCATGAAGGACCGGGTCACGACCAGAGCGGTGAACATGCTGAGGACGACGCCGATGAAGAGCGTCACGGCGAACCCCATGACTAGGGGAATGCCCAGGCGGTCGGCGAACCAGAAGAGGATGCCCGTGGTAATGAGAGTGGTCAGATTGCTGTCCCGGATGGCGGGCCACGCGCGGTCGAAGGCGCTGTCCATGGCGGCCCCCAGGCTCCGCCCCAGGCGCACCTCTTCCTTCAGCCGCTCGAAGACCAGGACGTTGGCGTCGATGGCCATGCCGATGGAGAGGACTAGGCCGGCGATGCCCGCCAGGGTCAGGGTGACAGGCACGAGCTTGAAGATGGCGAGCATGAAGACGGCGTACAGGAGCAGGGCCACGGCGGCGAGGAACCCAGGGAGCCTGTAGTAGGAGGTGATGAAGAAGGCGACCAGGAAGAAACCGATGACTCCGGCGACGACCCCCTTCTCTAGCACATCGGCGCCCAGGGTGGGGTCCACATCCCTTTGAGAGATGGGCTCCTTCTGAAGAGGAGTAGGGAAGGCGCCGGCGTTGAGCTGAATGGCCAGGATCCGCGCTTGCTCCAGGTCCAGTCCCGTGATTCTCGGGCGCTGGTTAGCCTGGATCTCCGCCTGGATGATGGGCGCAGAGACGAGCTGGTCGTCGAGGAAGATCCCGAGAGGCTTCAGGAGGTTGCGACGGCTGATCTCCTGGAAGGCCCTGCCTCCCACGTCGTTGAACTCCAGGATCACCTCGGGCGTCCCCAGTTGGGGATCGAACGACACGGTGGCGGAGTCGGGGACGAGGAGCGCCCCCGTTAGGGTCACCTGCCTGTTGTCCACCGTCGCCTGGGCCTTCTGCCAGGTCGTCGCGCCCTGCGCGTCTATGATCTGCTCCCGGAAGTCGAGATCGGCGGGCGCGCCGATGAGGTTCTTGGCGGCCTGGACGTCTCGAACGCCGGGGAGCTGCACGAGGACCCGGTTCGGGTCCTGCTTCTGGACGAGGGGCTCGGTGACGCCGAACTCGTCCACTCTTTGGCGAATGATGTTCACGATGCCTTCCATTTCCTCGGGCGTCGGGTTCGGCTTCACTGTTTCGTAGATAAGGTGAGTCCCGCCTTTCAGGTCCAGTCCCAGAGTGAGGCCGAGAGGGGAGTCGAAGGTGCCCCGTTCCAGGGGGCCCAGGCGGAACCGGGGAATGGAGAGGGCGGCCACGGAGAGCAGCGCCAAGACGAAGATGATCGCCAGGGCGATGATGGTCTGTCGTCTCATGGGAGCGGTTCCTTCTCTACGACGTTTCCAGCTTTCGTCTCAGATTGCAAACGCTGGGCCAGTGCCAGGGCTTCATCTCGAGACGAGACCTCGCCCGCCGCCTGGGCCTCTCGGACTGCTTCCAGAAGCTCGCCCACGCGCGGGCCGGGCGGGAGGCGCAGCGCCTCCATCAGGTCCGTCCCCGTGACGAGTTTGGGTGGAGCGACAATACGCTCGTCCTGGGAGCGCATCTCCTGGATGGCGGCGATGAGGCGGGTGTGCTGCCGCCAGTCGTCCTCCTCGATCCGGGGGCCGCGGGCGGCCAGGTAGTCGGCCAGGGAGAGGTAGAGGGTGGCCGTGGCCGCCTCTTCCAGGTCGCGGTGGTAGCGGTACACCGCCCGCCGGGTGGGAGGCTCCAGGTTCTGGCTGACCTGCATGGGTCGGAGGTGGTCCTCCACCATGGCGCATCCGAGACGTACCTCGTGGCGGCTGAGGTGGAGGCGCTCCATGACCTTCTGGAGGACCTCTGCCCCTTGGGTGGCATGACCGAGGAAGCGCGTCCTTCCGGTGGGTTCGAGGCTCTTGGTCTGGGGCTTCGCGACGTCGTGGAAGAGAGCCGCGAGCTTGGCGATGGCCGCGAGACTGCGCCCAGTGCTGGTCTCCGTGGCGAAGTACTGGTCGAGAGAGGAGTCCCAGGGTATCTCTGAGAGGGTGGGGTCTGCGATACGCGTCTGGGCAGAGAAGATGCGCTCTAAGTAGCCCACGGTCTCCAGGCAGTGGTCGAAGACGTCCCAGTAGTGCTCGGGCGTCTGGCTCACCCCCTTGGCCGGGGCGAGCTCCGGGAAGACGGCGCAGAGGAGCCCCAGAGCATCGAGAAGCCGAAGAGAAGCAAGCGAGTCGGGCAGGGCGAGGATGCGGACGATCTCGTCTCGAACGCGCTCGCCGGAAACGCGGGCGACCTCCCCGGCGTGTGCCTGAATCCATTGATGGGTCCTCTCCTCGATGGCGAAGCGGAGCTGTCCGGCGAGACGGACAGCTCGAAGAAGGCGGGCGGGATCGTCCACCAGGACCTCCTCGCGCAAGGCCCGGATCCGGCGTGCCGCGATGTCGTCCTGACCGTGGAAGGGGTCGATCAGCGCCGTCCTGTCGGCACCCAGAGGTAGCGCCATGGCGTCGATGGTGAAGTCGCGGCGGGCCAGGTCTTCCTCGAGGGAGGAATCGGTGCGAGAGATGTCGAAGGTGAAGGTCGCGCCTGTCTGAGAGTCTGTCAAAAGAGCGCGGCCCACGCGACGCTCTTCATTGAGGGGATAGTAGGCTCCCCCCAGGGCATCGGCCAGGGCGCGGGCGGTGCCAAGAGAGTCGCCTTCGACAAGGGTGATATCGACGTCGTTGGTCGGGCGCCCCAGCAGCAGGTCGCGGACGTAGCCGCCGACGATGTAGGCGCGCCCGCGCTGGCGAGACAGGACCTTGCTCGCCCGAATCAGGACGCTGTCCATCGCGTTGGAAGGGATGTGCGTGAGCGTCGCCTTCATCTCCGTCGGATGACTGGCGGTGCGGGCCTGCGCATTCGCCAGACGGTCTCCGTGTCCGGCGTTCCGTGGGGAGCGGCGGGGGTCTGTCCCTCCGGGCCGGCGAGCACCGGGCTCCGCAGCGCCTCCACCGCCTCCATGCGGTCTATGTAGAGAGTCCCGTTGAGATGGTCGGTCTCGTGCTCGAGAGCCTGGGCCAGCAGGCCCTCGGCGTGGAGACGGTACTCTCTTCCCGCGCGGTCCTGGGCCTTGGCAACCACCTTGACCGAGCGCTGGAGCTTCCCGCGAAACCCGGGGATGCTCAGGCATCCCTCGTCCACCTCGCGCTCGCCGCTCCGCCGCACGATCTCCGGGTTGATGAGGACGTACGTGTCGGTCGTGTCCTCCTCTCCTTCTTCCTGGCGTGGGATCCCGATGACTGCGATGCGGAGGTGGGACCCCACCTGGTTGGCGGCCAGGCCCACGCCGTGCTCGTGGCGCATGGTCTCGAACATGTTGTCAATGAGCCTTTGCAGGGAGGGCCCAAAAGAGGAGACCCTGCGGGCCTTCTCGCGCAGAACAGGGTCCCGCCGGTCAACCAGGGGAAGGACCGCCACGCTTGCCGCCCTCCGAGATGTTGTTCCCATGCAGACTCTCGGCGATTATATCTGCGCCTCGCGACCGTGTAAAGCGCCGCTCATCTGGCTGGCTTCTCAGAGCAGTGCACCGAAAAGACCCTTCGACCATCCCCCTGTCCCCCTTCCCAGCCAGGAAGGGGGTGGAAGTTATATTGGGGGGGTTACCCCCAGACCCCCAGCAGAGGGGCGAAGCCCCTCTGCACCCTCCTTTTCAACACCCTGTTAGAGCAGCGCGCCGGCGTCCACGTCTATGACCCAACCTGGGGGGAAAGAGATAGGAGCCAGGAGGTCCGTCGGGTCGGAGGCGGCGACGAGGACGTGCCAGCGGTAGCGCCCCCGGACTCTCTCGATGAAGGCGCTGGTGGGGCCGAGGACTCTCACGCCGCTCAGGCCGCGGCGCCTCACCTCTTCGCTCAGCAAGCGGCCTACACGCTCCGCCTCTCGCTGGCAGGCCTCGGCGTTGGGATGGAGGTAGACCAGTCGCGCCAGACGAGAGTAGGGCGGGTATCCGTGCTCCTGCCGGAAGGCGGTCTCCTGCTCGTAGAAGGCGCGGTAGTCCTGAGTGGCCGCGGCGCGAATGGCGTAATGTTCGGGCTGGTATGTCTGGAGGACGACGTTGCCTGGAGCCGTCCCCCGCCCGGCTCTCCCAGCGACCTGGGCGAGGACCTGGAAGGTCCGTTCCGCCGCACGGAAGTCGGGAAGATGGAGGCCCACGTCGGCGTTGATGACGCCCACCAGGGTCACGTCGGGCATATCGAGGCCCTTGGCCAGCATCTGCGTGCCCACGAGGACGTTCGCTTCTTGGTGCAGAAAGGCTCCGAGAATGGCCTCGTGCTCTTCCGGGGTGCGGGCGGTGTCCCTGTCCCACCGCAGCACCCGGGCAGCGGAAAAGGAGCGGGTCACCTCCTCCGCCAGGCGCTGGGTCCCCAGCCCCAGCGGGCGGATGCGGGCGCTACCGCAAGCGGGGCAGGCGGAAGGGGCTTGCCTCTTCCTGCCGCACTGGTGGCAAGCGAGCCGACCGTCTTCATGGTAGGTGAGGGGCACCGAACAGCGTTGGCACCGAACGGCGTGGCCGCACTGACGACACTGGAACGAGGCGGCGGCGCCACGCCGGTTGAGGAAGAGGATGGCCTGCTGGCCACGCCCGAGCGTCTCTTCGAGAGAGCGGCGGAGTGCGCCGCTGAAGATGCTGCGGTTCCCGGCCTTCAGCTCTTCCCGCAAGTCCACCACGTGCACCTGGGGTAGGGAGCGCCCTTTCCCGGGGCCGCCGCCGTCCTGCGACAGGGGGACGCGCTCGGGAAGCTCCAGCAGACGGTACTCCTGTCGGAGGGCCCGGTACATGGTCTCCACGGAGGGCGTGGCGCTGCCCAGGAGGACGACGGCCCCGCTCTGCCTGCCCAGCTCCAGAGCGACCTCCCGTGCATGATAGCGCGGCGACTGCTCCTCCTGTTTGTAGGTGCCCTCGTGCTCCTCGTCCAAGACAATGAGCCCAAGCTCCGGCTGGGGGGAGAAGACAGCCCGTCGTGAGCCGATGACCACAAGGTAGCGTCCCTCTTTGATGCCCCACCACTGGTCGTGCTGCTCGCCGAGAGACAGGCCGCTGTGGAGGACGGCAACCTGGCCTGGAAAGCGGCCCCAGAACCGCTCGATGGTCTGGGCGGTGAGGGCGATCTCCGGCACCAGGACGATGGCCCTCTTTCCCATCTCCCGCGCCCGCGCCAAGGCTCGCAAATAGACCTCCGTCTTCCCGCTTCCCGTTACCCCATGAAGAAGGAAGGCTGAGGGTTCGCCTCGCTCCAGGGCTCGAGCGATCTCTTGAAAGGCTCCCTCCTGGTGAGGCGTGAGGGTGGGGGGAAGGGTAGGGGAGAACCGGCGCCCGGCGAGAGGGTCGCGGGGCACGACGCGGCTCTGAGAGGCGAGAAGCCCCCGAGCGAGAAGAGTCCGGAGGGCGACGAGAGAGGCCCCTGTTCGTAGGCGGATTTCCAGGCTGGGAAGCGCGGAGTCGCTGCCGGCGAGCAGCTCGAGGACCTCTGCTTGGCGGACGGCGCCGGCCTTTCGCAGCTCCGTGGCCTTGAGACGCGCCTCGTCCGGAGGGACGGCCAGGCCGAGGAAGGAGACCGCATGGGGCCGGACGCGCGGCCCCATCAACCCTTCTGAGCGGACGAGGGCCCCTTTCCTCTCCAGGGCGCTCAGGGCTCGCCCTGCGGACGCCCCCAGAGTCCGGCGCAGGAGCCTCCCATCCACCTTGCCGCTCCTCGAGAGGAGCTCCAGGACGGCTCGCTGGGCTTGGGGAAGAGGTGTCTGGGAGAGTTCACGGCCCTTCTCCGAGAGAGAGAACATCTGGCGCTGACGACGTTCGAAGCCAGGTGGCAGCATTGGTTGGAGGGCGTCGAAGAGGGGGCAGAGGTAGTAGCTGCTCAGCCAGCGGGCGAGGAAGAGGTGTGTCGCCGAGAGGAGGGGCTCTGGATGGACGAGCCCCTCGAGGGGCCGGACCTCCTCCACCTGGGCTTTCTCCGTCAGGGCAAGGACGACGCCTTGGAGGCGCTGTCGGCCAAAGGGGACCCAGACGCCGCACCCAGGCCCGACGGGGAGGTGAGAGGGAACGCTGTAGCTAAACGCCCGCTGCCCCGCGCCGGGGGAGTTCACGGCGACGTCGGCGTAGGCCATGCCGTTGTCGAGGGCGCGCTACTCCTGAGCGCCGCTTGCCTCTGAGGGAGTGTCGCTCTTGTTGGGCTTTGGAGTGGTCTTCTCTCGGATCCGAGCGGCTTTGCCGCGACGTTCTCGCAAGTAGTAGAGGCGGGCGCGGCGGACACGCCCTCGGCGCAACATCTCGACCTTCTCCAGACGGGGAGAGTGGAACAGGAAGGTCCGCTCCACGCCGATCCCTTGGAAAACGTTCCGCACGGTGAAGTTGGCTGCGGCGCCTTTCCCGCTCATTCGCTGGACGACCCCTTGCAAGACCTGTGTCCTCGTCCGATCGCCCTCTACCACGCGAACGGAGACCCGGACGGTGTCTCCGGGACGCATGTCGGCGACGTTTGGGTTCCGCTTGAGTCCAAGGAGGTTTGTGGTGTCCATGAGGGCCTTCTCTAACTACCGTCGTGGGATGCTGCCAAAGTATAGCAGAAAAGCCCAGAGGGCTGGAAGGCCGCGCGGCCTGCCTCGGGCGGCTGCCTACGGCCCTTGAGGCGCCCAGCCGTGCTCGTTGAGGAACCGGAGGTCCTCCTTGGTCAGCTCTGCCCGAGGGAGCAGGTCGGGGCGGCGAAGGAGCGTCCGCAGCAGAGACTGATGACGGCGCCACCGGGCTATCTCGGCGTGGTTGCCGGAGAGGAGCACGTCTGGGACCAGCCAGCCACGGTAGTCGGCGGGGCGGGTGTACTGGGGATATTGGAGGAGGCCGCCGGCGAAGGAGTCTGTCGCGGCGGACTCCTCATTGCCCAGGACGCCGGGAACGTGCCGGGCGACGGCGTCGATGACGACCAGGGCGGCCAGCTCGCCCCCGGTGAGGACGTAGTCGCCGATGCTGATCTCGTCGGTAGCGACGCGCTCGCGGACGCGCTCGTCTACCCCTTCGTAGTGACCGCAGATCAGGACCAGGGCAGGCGAGCGGGCCAGCTCTTGTCCGACCTTCTGAGTGAAGGGGCGTCCCTGGGGCGTCAGCAGGACGATGGGAGCCTGGTCCGCCTTCTCTCCCAGGGTGGCTTTGGCTGCCTCCACGGCCTCTGCGACGGGCTCCGGCTTCATTACCATGCCCGGGCCGCCTCCGTAGGCGTAGTCGTCGCAGACCTGATGGCGGTCGTGGGCGAAGTCGCGGATGTTGCGGACGTGGAGGCGGAGGAGACCCTGCTTCAGGGCTCGGCCCGTCACGCTCACGGCGAGGGGCCCGGGAAAGAGCTCCGGGAAGAGGGTGAGGACGTGGATGTCCATGAGGGTCATTCCTGCCGTGGGTGAAGGCCGGCACCGCGACGCGGGTGATGCTCCACGTGCGGCTGGTGCAGAAGCTCCAGGGCGTGGGGGAGGACGGGGAGGACCACGGCGAGGCACTCGCGGACAGCGGCAGGGCTCCCGGGAAGGTTCACGACGAGCGAGCGGCCGCGGACGGCGGCCACCTGGCGGGACAGCATCGCCATAGGCGTCTTCGTCAGGGTCTGAGCGCGCATCGCTTCGGCGAGCCCCGGGACGAGGCGTTCCGCCACGTCCATAGTCGCCTCGGGAGTCACGTCGCGGAGGCCCAGGCCCGTCCCTCCTGTGGTCAGCACGAGGTCGACCTCTTGGTCATCGCACCACCGCCGGAGAAAGGCGGCGATCTGGTCGCGCTCGTCGGGAACGGTGCTCCGGGCGACGACCTCTCCTCCCGCCGCCGCTATGACCTCTTGAATAGCATCGCCGCTGGCGTCGGCACGCTGTCCGCGTGCAGCGCTATCGCTCACGGTCAAGACCGCAACCTTGAACATGGTCTAAAACTGCTCTGAAAACCGATGTTCTAATCCCCATTCCGACAGGCGATTGGGAGTGCTTGACCTCATTTAAGCCTCAAAGCATGGGTGTTTTTGCCTGAGAATTGCTCCTACCACATCCAAATCCCCTTAAGTCCCTGTGCGCCTTGTTGCGAGGTGGATATGCCGATGCTAGGGTGTGGGCCATTGTGGGATAAGGTGGAGAGAAGTGGGAGGCTCGCCGGGAGCCTTCGCTCTAAGGAGGATGAGCAGCCGGGCGGATGTTTCAGGGTACATACGCATTCAGGATAGACCAGAAGGGCCGCCTTGTCATCCCGCAGCCCTTTCGCCAGGAGTTCCGCTCCGGCCTGGTTCTGTTCAAGTCCATAGACCCAGCCATTGCCCTGTACCCGGCAACCCTCTGGAATGAGCTCTCTCGGGGCGACGCCGCAACCCCCTTCTCCCCCAGTAGAGAGCGGCGGATAGGAATGAGGATGTTTGCCAGCGCCTTCACCGAGGAGATGGACGCCCAGGGCCGGGTTCTCCTTCCGTCCCTCCTCCGCCAGTACGCGGGGATCCAGGAAGAGGTCGTCGTCGTCGGCGCAGGGAGCTACGTGGCTCTGTGGAGCCCGGAGCGGTGGCGGCGACAAAGCAGAGAGTTGGATGAGCAGGCGTGGCGGGACGCTGAAGAGCGCAGGACGTCACCGTAATGTTTAGAACGATGACTATCTATCATCGCCCCGTCCTCCTCCGCGAGGTGGTGGACGCCCTTCGGGTCGTCCCGGGTGCCCAGTACATCGATGGCACGGTCGGCGAGGGTGGCCACGCTGAGGCGGTCCTTCTCAGGGGAGGAAGAGTCCTGGGCCTGGACGCGAATCCTCTGGCGCTCCGGACGGCCCAAGAGAGGTTCGCCTCCTATAGGGAGGCCTTCACAGGCGTCCACGCCAACTTCCGCGATATGGCTGGGGTGGCGAGGCCGCTCGGGCTCTCTCCCGTCCAGGGGGTCCTCCTGGACCTGGGCCTCTCCGCTTTGCTCCTGGAAGGCGAGGCGCGGGGTTTCACCTTCCAGAGGGGCGAACCGCTGGACATGCGCTTCAACCCGGAGGAAGGTCCCACGGCGGCCGACCTTCTGAACACCCTTTCCCTGGGTGAGCTGGAAGAGCTTCTGAGAGCGGGTGGTGAGCGCCGGTACCGCCATATCGCCAAGGCGATCATGCAGCGACGTCCGCTCCGCACCACGGGCGATCTCGTCGCGGCGGTGACGGAGGCCGTTCCCCACCCGATGCCTCGCCATCTCCATCCCGCCACCCTGGTCTTCCAGGCAGTGCGGATGGCGGTGAACGAGGAGGCCGCCGCTCTAGAGGCCGTCCTCCCTCAGGCGGTCGAGCTCCTGGCTGCGGGTGGCCGCCTGGTGGTCATCAGCTACCACTCCGGGGAGGACGCCGTTGTGAAGCGGTTCCTTCAAAGGGAGAGCAGGGACTGCATCTGCCCGCCGGCGGTTGTGGAG
>JACQUM010000021.1 GCA_016210295.1 Chloroflexota bacterium
GGGCCACGGTGATGACCGGGAAGGCCAGGATGAGGAGGAAGGAGGTGACCAGGGTCATCCAGGTGAAGACGGGCATGCGGAAGAGGGACATCCCCGGCGCCCGCAAGTTGACGATGGTCACAATGAAGTTGAAGGCGCCAGCCAGGGAAGAGAAGCCCAGGACCGTCAGGCCCAGGACGTAGAAGTCCAGCCCGATGCCGGACGAAAACGGCTTGGTGGTGAGGTTGGCGTAGGCGAACCAGCCGGCGTCGGGGGAGTTGCCGAAGAGCCAGCCCAGGTTGAGCATGATGCCGCCCAGGAGGAATATCCAGTAGCTGAGGGCGTTCAGCCGGGGGAAGGCCACGTCCCGTGCCCCGATCTGGAGGGGGACGACGAGGTTGAAGAAGGCGACACTCAAGGGCATGATGGCCAGGAAGATCATGGTCAGGGCGTGCATGGTGAAGAGCTGGTTGTACAGGACGGGGTCGACGAGGTCGTTGTCGGGCACGGCCAGCTGGGTGCGAATGAGGAGGGCCTCCATGCCTCCCAGGAGGAAGAAGGCCATGGCCGTGGTGAGGTAGAGCATCCCGATCTTCTTGTGATCAACGGTGGTGAGCCAGTCCCAGATGCCCGTCGGGTGGTAGGGCCGACGCAGGACGCCTGTTAGAGTCGCCATACGGTTCCTCCCACGGTCTCTTGCTTCAGGAATATCGTTTCCGTCAATTGTCTTCCAGTATTGCCGCGACTCTCAGGGCTCATCGAAGACTGAGAAGGTAGGTGGCGAGAGCGTCGATCTCCTGCTCGCTCAAGGTGCCCTTCTTGATAACGGCGGCCATCTGGTTGCCTCTCTTGAGCGAATCGGGGTCGTTGAGCCACTTCTTCAGGCTGTTCACGTCGTTGGCATACATCCCGGCGGCCAGGGTGTTCCGGCTGCCGAAATGGGTGAGATCGGGGCCTTGCACGCCTTGCATGGTTGTCCCGCGAATGGCGTGGCAGGCGGTGCAGAGGGTCGTGAGCGGTTTGTAGGCGGGATTGCCCTGGGCGGGAAGGGAGGTGGCCCTCTTCTGCTCCTCCACCCAGCTCTGGAAGTCGGTTGGGCTCTGCGCATAGACGCGGAACTTCATGTAGCCGTGGGCGATGCCGCACAGCTCCGCGCACTGGCCCAGGAACTCGCCTGCCTCGTCGGCCTGGAGCCACAGGCGATTGGTCCGGGTGGGGATGAGGTCGGTCTTGCCGCCCAGCTTCATGGCCCAGAAGCTGTGGATGACGTCCTTGGAGGTGAGGGAGAGGTCGAGGGCGGTGCCCACGGGGACGTGGAGCTCGTTGGCGGTGACGAGGGTACGCTCCTTCCCCGCGGCGTCGGTGTATTTGATGTCGGGGTACTCGAACTCCCACCACCACTGGTGGCCGATGACGTTGACTCGGAGCTGGTCGCCTGCGGGGGGCCGATCGAGGTAGAAGATGGCGTTGATGGTGGGGACGGCGATGACCAGGAGGAGCAGGGATGGCGCGATGGTCCAGGCGATCTCCAGGCGAAGGTTCCCGTGGGTCTGGGTGGGCACGCCCTGGCCGGGCTTCCGTCGGAAGCGAATCACGGCGAAGAGGAGAGCACCTTCCACGACGACGAAGACCAGGACCGCCGCCCAGAAGAGGAACACGAAGAGGTCCATCTGGATGCGGGCGACGGGGCCGGCGGGGTCGAAGGTGGACTGCGGGTCCGTCAGCGTGCAGCCCGCAAGGGAAAGGACAGCCCAGGGGAGCAGCAGGGGCAGAAACCCTCGGATGCCGCGATGAGGCATAGCCGTCGTCTCCAGCGTGCGTCTGTGTGACATCTGCAACTTTTGCCGGGTCAGGGCCATTTCGTTCGCCGGAGTCCTTCCTTTCAGGTACAGAAGGTAAGGTTCTCGGAGAGTCCCTCAAATGTCATGGGTATTTTACACCATCCTCTGGGGTGCAGAAACCAGCGAGCGAACAGGCAAATTTGTGACGACTGTAACACACCTCTTGAGCACCGTCAAGAGCCGAACACGTTCGCTCCGATTCCCGGAGGGCTCTTGGGCCGGTCATCCTAGCGCTCCTCGCCTGTCCTGGTCAATCACTAGCTCTGCCTACTGCCGGACGCGAGAAGCTGGGGGGCCGCTCCCGCCGGGGCTTTGCCTGTGGGCGACCGTGCGCTGGAGCTCTTCCAACTCACGGCGAATGCTGGCCTGCCGCCGGGCGATGGTGAAGAGGTAGGCCAGGAGGACCAGCCAGACGACGGTGTAGGCAGCGAGGACGTAGAGCACGTGGGGGATCACGGGGCGCTCCTCTCTCGGTCCATGGCAACCTGAAGATTCTCCAGCTCCTCTCGGGCCAACTCCAGCCGGATGCGCTGGCCGATGACGAGCAGGGCGAGGACGGCGAAGGTGAGGATGGCGACGATCAGGGTGAACAGCATCTCCGGAGGGAGGCTGGCCCTCGACTCGCTGACAATGAAGGGGTGCATGCCCTCGGGGATGATCACCACGGCCCAGTGGATGAGAGGGATGTCGAAGAAGCCGACGATTCCCAGGACGGCGGCGTAGCGCGCCGTTCGGGCTGGATTGCCGCCTCCTGCGGAGCGGAGCATGAGGTAGGCGATGTAGATGAGCCACAGGACCAGGGTGAAGGTGAGCCGGGCGTCCCAGGCCCAGGGCGCGCCCCAGGTGGGCATGCCCCAAAGACTTCCGGTGATGAGGGCGAGGGTGGTGAACACCACCCCTACCTCCGCCGAGGAGCGGGCGACGATGTCCCAGACGATTTGTCGCCTCCAGAGGTAGAGAAGGCTTCCCAGGAAGACGAGGAAGAAGGAGATGTAGGCGGCCATGGCCATAGGGACGTGGGTGTAGAAGATGCGCTGGGCCACCCCGTCCCGGACTCCCGTCGCTCTATAGACTAGCTCGGCCATCACGGCGTCTTCAGGCGCCCAGACCAGGGCGAGGTACAGCATGGTGGGGATTCCCACTAGCGAGAGGAGCCACAAGAGATCCAACCACCCGAGGGTGGAAAGGACCCCTGTCTTGGGCTGGGACAGTCCGCGTTCCATGTGGGCCTCCTTTCATTCCTCGGTGACGGTATCGAACAGGAGGGTGGAGAGAGTCAGGAAAATCAGATCGAAGGCCACCAGGACGCCGATCCAAGGCTGCACCTCTCCCCAGGAGAGCCCGTCGATGAAGCCGCCGGTGGCCTTGACGCTGGCGACCATGACCGGGACGAGGAGGGGTAAAAGGAGAATGGGGAGCATCGCTTCGCGAGCCCGGGTGTTGGCGGCCATGAGGGCGAACAGGGTGCCCACAGAGGTTACCCCGAGGGTGCCCAGGGGCAGGACGAGGAAGAGCCCGGGCACAAGGAAGGGGAGGCGGAAGAAGAGGGCGCCCACAGGCAAGAGGACAGCCTCCAGCACGGTCAGGAGGAGGAAGGTAGCCAGCGCCTTGGAGAGGTAGAGAGCGCCCCGGTCCAGCGGCGCCACGAGCATGCCTTCCCAGGAGCCGCGCTCCGTCTCCCGGCCCAAGGAGCGCCCGAGGGCCAGCATGCCGGAGAAGAAGATGGCGATCCACAAGATTCCTGGAGCCACCAGGGGCGACACGTCGCCCCGAAGATCGAAGGCGAAGTGGAAGCTGACGAGGGCGACGATGGCGAAGACCACTACAGGCAGGAGCAGTTCCTTGGAGCGAAGCTCGATGGCCGCCTCTTTGCCGAGCAGGATCCATACTTGGAAGGCAAAGGAAGGCAGGCTCCGCTCCGCCTCCGCCGACACGGTGCCGGTCCTAGCGCCCGCCATGAACCACATACATCTGGTAGTTTTTCTCCACTCGCGCCTGGTCCTCTCCGTCGGTCTGGGAGTCGTACTGGACGCGCCCTCCTGAAAGGATAACCCATCGGCGTCCCAGGGTCAGCCCTAGGGACAGGGAATGGGTCGCGATGACCGCCGTCTCCTCGCCGTTCGGGAAGAGAAATGTGGCGAGGTCCCCTTGGGCCGCGGCGTCCAGGCCGGTCTCGGGCTCGTCCAGGAGAAGGAGCGCGGGACGATGGAGGGTGGCGCGGGCGATGGCCAAGCGCTGCTGCATCCCTCGGGAGAGGGTGCGGACAGGCTCCCTTGCTTGGGCGGCCAGCCCCACGCGTTCCAGGGCCCTCTCGATGGCCGTCTCCAGGTTAGAGGCGCCGTAGAGCCGCCCAAAGAGGCGGAGGTTTTCCCAGGCTGTGAGTTCCTCGTAATGGTAGCTGGCGTGGCTCGTGACGCCGACCTGGGCGCGGCACCGGGCGTGCCACGGTGGCGTGCCCCACAGGAGGACAGACCCCTCTGTGGGGCGCAGGAGCCCCGCGAGGAGTCTCAGCAGGGTGGTCTTGCCCGCTCCGTTGGCGCCCAGAAGGACGACACGCTCCCCCTGCGTGACGGAGAAGGACACGTCCTGGAGGGCGTAGGTGCGCCCATAGGCCTTGGTGAGTCCCTTGGCCTCTACTATGGTGGCGGGGGAAGCTTGCGCGGATGTCACGGCGGCCTCTTTCAAGCAGGCTGGTGTGAGTCCTCTTGTTTCAGAAGGACCCCGAGGGCTCGGCGTCCTTCTTCGCGCTGGAGCTTGTAGTCTTCCTCTTGGAGGCGTCCGGCCTGGTACTCTTCTTCGAGTCGGGCCAGCTCTGTGGCGAGGGCAGCCCGGCGCGTGCTCAGGGAGGTCCCTGCGTCGCGGGAACGGGTGCGACGGCGCCAGACGGCAACATAGAGGAGGCCGCCGGACGCAGCGACCAAGGCCAGCCCTATCCCGCCGAAGCGGAGCCATTTCTCCATCTCCTGGCTCCGCGCGCCTGCCGTGAGAGGGAGCCGGGAGAGGCTCGCCTGGAGAGAGGCGCCGGCGGCGATGTCCCGCGCCTCGTACTGGAGGTAGGTCGTGTCGCCGATCCGCACGCTTTCCGTTTGGGTCAGTCCCGAGGAGGAGAGGGTGATCCCCAAAGGCACCAGCAGCCGGACGAGAGAGGTATCGTAGGGGTAGGTCTTGTGCCACAAGTAGGAGTCGCCGGTGTAGACGGCCCGATAGCCGATGATGGCCTCCTTGGTCCCCGGCGGCAAGGGAGAAGAGTCCCGGAGCGTGTTATCCACGAGGATAAGGGCGCTCTGCCGGAAGCCGCTCCCCACCTGAATTTGGAAGGCGCTGGGCGGGAGGGGGATGCTGACGGTCAGGTGGCCTCCGGGGGCGGCCTCCCCGAGATAGGTGCGGTCCCCCGTGTTCTCGTAGACGAGCATGTGCATCATCTGAAGGTTTCCCGCGTTGAGGTCCACGCCGAGGACGACGGTGTTATCTTGTGCCAAGCGGACGAGGGAGGGATCGCTGGTAGTATCGAACACCACCAGGATGATGTCCTGTTTCATGAGGTCTTCCCACGGGAGAGAGGCGCTGAAGTAGAGGACCCCGGCATGGAGGGTCGAGACCTGGTATTGCAGCCCCTCTCTTGGGATGACGCCCTCGAAGCGGAAGGCGCCGTCCTCCGTCGAAACGGTCCTCCATCTCTGGACCTCGCTCCTTTCGAAGAGGCCGTGGAGGACGACCTCGATGGGGTCGATGGCGTTGCCTCCGGCGGTCCCGTTGCGAATGCGGCCCGCGATGGCGGCTTCTTCCTGGGCCACGGCGACGGAAGAGGCCAGGAAGAGCAGGAGGGCTGCAAGCGCGAAAATGAGAAGTACCCTTCGGTTTTGTCCGCAGGAGGCAGACAGGGGCCAGTAGCTGCTGGGGAGGTCAGTCACGGGTCTCCTCCCGTTGGGCCCCCTCTGCTCCGTCGGGAGAAGTCTCGCGGGCGTTCCGCACGGCGCGGTCGATCTCTTCGTCCAGGAGCTGATGGCGTCGCTGTATCTCGGTGAGGAGAAGATCGGCGCGACGAAGGTACCGGTCTCGCAGCCTCTGGTGGTCTGGCTCGGTCAGGTTCCCCAATGAGCGCTCCATGTCCAGGTCCTGGACGGCCTGCAGGAGAGCCTCCCGCTGCTCCGCGAGCTTCTCCCAGGGGAATACGGTGTCTTCCGCCTCTCCCTTTTTTCTCTCCCTCAGCCCTCGAACGAGGGGCGCCAGGACGAGAAGGAGCCCCCCTAGTGGGAGCAGCAAGAGGGGAAGAAATATGAGGGCGTCCATCAGCCCGCTCGTGCGGTGCTGAAAAAGAGGAGTCCAGTCCCGAGAAATCGGGATTGGTGGTCCGCCCTAGGCGGATGGGGGTGACCCCCAGATACAATTTCCACCCCTTCTTGGCCAGAGCCCGCCCTGATCCGCCGATGGCGGACGAAGGGAAGGGGGCAGAGGGATGGTCGAAGGGGGTTCTTCATCAGCCTGTCAGAGCCGCTCCGGCTCCCTTTCGGAGACGCTGCCGCCGTTGGCCTCGTCGAGGCCCGGCAGCCTGGCGTCGCGGTGCCAGGCGCGAAGGAGGAGGAGCACCAAAGCGGCCCCGAGGAGGAAGACGAGCGGGGGAACGGCCCAGACCCCCAGAGCGACGCCTTGCTTGGGAGGCTCGCGGAGGATCCCTGCGCCGAGGGTGTGCTTGTAAGCCTCGACGAAATAGTCCAGGACCTGCTGCTCGCTCCAGCCGGCGTCCACCATCTCCTGGACCTGGGCCTTCATCATCTTGGCCGTCGTGGAGTTAGACCCGAGGATGGACTGCCCCTCGCAAATAGGGCACTGGAGCTTCTCGGCGATGAGGCGGGCCTCCGGGCTGAGGGCCACGAGGTCCCAATGACCGCTCGCCGCCACCTGACCGCTGCCGAGGACGAAGACGGCCAGAGTCGAAGAGATGAGAAGGAGAAGTCTACGCTTCACGAGCTATCGCTCCGGGGAGAGGCTCCCAGACGGGGATCCGGGCAGACTGGCGCTCGGGCCAGGCGGCGACGAGGAAGCCGAGGAGGAGAATTGTCCCACCGGCCCAGACCCAGCTCACCAGGGGGTTCACGAAGATGGCGAAGGTGGCCGAGCTCTCGGAGACGCCCGCCTGGAAGACGTAGAGGTCGTCCCACAAACTGGTCAGGATGGCGACGTTGGTCCTGGGCTGGTTCTCCCAGTTGAAGTGATAGGAGGTCCGAGGGATGGCCGATCCGAAGGACACGCCGTCCCGGGTCACCGCCAGGCGGGAGGAGACGACGTCCATGCCGGGCCCCCGGGACTCCTCGGTGCCCAGGTAGGTGAGAGAGTAGGGGCCTACGGTAGCCGTCTCACCCCGTGGGAGGTTCACCTCCAACTGTTGCTGGAACCCCTGCGAGGCGATGATACCTATAGCTAGCACGACGGTCCCGACGTGAACGAGGTAGCCGCCGTACCGCTGCCGGTTGCGGGAGACCAGGGTGACGAGTGCCGCTGGATAGGCCTCGCCCGTGTTCCAGCGCCGGACCCGAACGCCGCGCAGGTATTCCTGCAGGACGGCTGCGAGGGCGAAGAGGGAAGCTCCGAATGCCAGGGCGGCGACGGGGGATCCGAGAAGGAGCGCAAGAATCGCGGCCAGGGCCGCGCTCAAAAGGAGGGGGATGCGCAGGTTCCGCCAGAGGGCGGACAAGGATGACTTCCGCCAGGCGAGCAAGGGGCCAACGCCCATGAGGAGGACCAGAGCAAGGAAGAGGGGACCGTTCACCTGAGTATAGAAGGCTGGGCCCACGGTGATCTTCTCCCCCTGGAGGGCCTCCGAGGCGAGGGGGTAGATGGTGCCCCAGAAGGTGGCGAAGGCGATGCCCACGATGATCAGGTTGTTCACCAGGAAGCCCGACTCCCGGGAGAGGACGGAGTCGAACTCCTTCTCGTCGCGGAGGGCGGGGAGGCGCCAGAAGACGAGGAGAAGGGTGGCGAGGGTGACGACGCCGAAGAAGGTCAGGAACAGGGGGCCGATCTCCGATTCGGCGAAGGAGTGGACGCTGCTCAGCACCCCGCTGCGGACGACGAAGGTCCCGAAGATGGAGGCGGCAAAGGCGGCGATCACCAATCCCAGGGTCCACGCGCGCAGCTTCCCTCGGCGCTCCACCACCATGACAGAGTGAACAAAGGCCGTCCCCAGGAGCCAGGGAAGAAAGGAGACGTTCTCCACAGGGTCCCACCC
>JACQUM010000018.1 GCA_016210295.1 Chloroflexota bacterium
AGACGACACCCAGGCGCTCGTCGTCCCAGTTGTCTGAGGAGCCGCCGCCGATGTGGCCGCCGCCGATGTGGCCGCCGCCGATGTGGCCGCCGCCGCCCCAACCCATCATGGCTGGCCCCCGTCTGAAAGCCCTGTTGCTTGGACATGGACGTGCTCCTGCTGGCGGAGCTGGAGTTCGTAGATGCGCTGGTAGGGCCCGCCCTGCCGGGCCAACTCCTCGTGGCGGCCGCGCTCGACGATGCGGCCCTCTTGGAGGACGAGGATCTGGTCGGCGCTCTTCACCGTCGCCAGCCGGTGGGCGATGACGAAGGTTGTCCTGCCCTTGATAAGCTCCGTCAACGCCTGCTGGATCAGGTACTCCGTCTCGATGTCCACGCTGGAGAGGGAGTCGTCCAGGATGAGGATGCGGGGGTTCCGGAGCAGGGTCCGGGCGATGGCCACCCGCTGTTTCTGGCCGCCGGAGAGGTTGATTCCCCGCTCCCCAACCCAGGTATCGTAGCCTTCGGGAAGGCCCACGATGAAATCGTGGATGCATGCGGCCCTGGCCGCGGCGACGATCTCCTCCTGGGAGGCCTCGGGACGGCCGTAGGCGATGTTGTCGCGGATGGTGGCGGAGAAGAGGAACACGTCCTGCTGGACGATGCCGATGGCCTGGCGCAGCGACGTCAGAGTCACCTCGCGGATGTCCGCTCCGTCGATGGTGACGCGCCCAGCCGTGACGTCGTAGAAGCGAGGGAGGAGGTTGACCAGGGAAGTCTTTCCGCTCCCCGTGGCCCCCAGGAGGGCGATCACCTGCCCGGGTGCTGCAGCCAGAGAAACGTTGTGGAGGACGGACATCTGGGAGCCGTAAGCAAAGGAGACTCCTTCGAAGCGGACGTTGCCCCGGACGTCGGTCAGGGGGCGGGCGTCGGGCTTCTCCTTCACCTCCGGTACGGCGTCCATGACCTCGAAGATGCGCTCGCCGCTGGCGACGGCCTGAGAGATCTGGTTCCCCAGCCACCCGACCATCCGGACCTGCATGGTGATGCTGAGGAGGTAGAGGAGGAACTTGGTCAGCTCTCCCGCCGTGAGGCGTCCGGCCAGGACCTCGCTCCCTCCGTACCAGAGGATGGCCGCGGAGGCCAGGTTGACGGCCAGGGCCATGAATGCGCCGTTGCTCGCCTGGGTCTGGTTGGCCGCCAGGTTCCGGTCGTGGACCTCAGCGGCCCTGCGGGCGAAGCGCTCCGCCTCCAGGTCCTCCCGGGCGAAGGCCTTCACCACCTTGATCCCGGAGAGGTTCTCCTGGAGGACGGTGCTCATGGCGGCGATCCCCTCGCTCACCTTGAGCCACAGGGGCCGGAGGCGCCGGCTGGTGACGGTAGTCCGGTAGGCGATGAAAGGGAGGACGGCGAAGGTGATGAGGGCCAGCCGCCAATCGAGGGCGACCAGGATGGCGGTGACCATGGAGAGGAGGAGTCCGACCTGAAGGAAGCGAAGGACGGCGAAGCTGATGAGCATTCGCACCGCTTCGACGTCGGCGGTGGCGCGGGACATAAGCTGGGCGGTCTGCATGCGGTCGTAAAAGGAGAAGCTGAGGCGCTGGTACCGGTCGTAGAGGGCGTTGCGGAGATCGTAGGCGATGCGTTGCGAGACGGCCTGGCTGAGGTAGCTCTGGCCGAAGGAAGCAGCGCCCCGGAGAAGGCTGGCGACGATGACCGCCAGCGCCAGGAGGGCCAGGGCGCCGAGGCTCCCCCGGGCGAGGATGGCGTCCACGGCTTCGCCCAGGAACTGGGGAACGGCGAGAGTGAAGACGCTGGAGACGACAAGGAAAAGGCAGGCGAGGGCCGTTGGGCCTTTGTAGGGCCCAAGGAAGCTCAGGAGTCGGAAGAAGAGGCGGACGTTGTAGGTGACTCCCGAGGGCTTCGCCGCGCTCACGGAGACTGTGGCCACGCTAGGAATTATACCGTACCTGTGCCATATGAGGGCTGCCCGACTGGCGCCTTGCTCGTGTCGCCTTTGGCGTCCGCCGATGGCGGACGAAGGGAAGGGGGTCAGGGGGATGGTCGATAAGGGTTTTTCATCACCCTGCCAGAGCCTCAGAAGCCCCAACCCTAGGGTCCCCCAAAGACGGTGCTCTCCGGATGGTAGCCGGACCAGCCATACCACTCGGAGATAAAGGAGGGGACGAACTTGAGGTCCTCTGTCGCCAAGGAGTCTGAGACCGCGTGGCCCAGGAGATCCCAGCGGGAGCCCGTCTCCCCGTCCACCAACTCAACACCCTGGGATAGCGTATTATTGGAAAACTTCAAGACCCGGCCCCCCACCGCCCGCGAATAGGCCAGCCCTGTACGGGCGCGACGGTCGTACACCACCACAATGGGCTCTCCGGCCAGGGTGTCGTTGACCACGCCCAAGGCCTCCTCCAGCTTCTCCAGTGGATAGGCGCGGAACTGACCCCGCACCTCAACCCCCACCACCAGCGTGTTGGCGGGCAGCCGACTGTCGCCAAAGCGCGCCTCGTCCTGCTGGAAGATCCCGATTCTGACGGGACGATAGCGATCCTGGAAGGGAGTATTGGGGGAGAGGACCAGAGACGCGGGGTGCTGCTTTTTCCACTGGCCCCAGGTCATCTGGGGCAGCGGGATCATAGCCAAGCGGGTCCCCCCCAGGGGCCCGCGCAGCGCCAGACCATCCAGGTGCGTCCACATCGTGCCCGTCTCCCGGTCCACCATGGTCAGCACCCCCTGCAAGAGCCCAAACACCTCGAAGGTGAGGTGGCGGCCTCCCACCAGGGGGTCGAAGCCGACCCCCGAGCTGCACTTGATTCAATAGGTGATGAGCAATGGCCGACCGGCCGCTGCATCGTTGACGATGTGGTGGTAGCGCACCATCCGGACCGGATAGGCCCGGGCCTCCCCTGCCCACTCCAGGCCCAAGACCAGATCATCGTCGGGCAAGAAGGTGGCCTCTTGGGCCTTCAGGAAGGCCGGGTCATCCAGCGGCACAAAGGCGGTGGTCCGGCGATAGGTCACATCCTCTTCCCCGGTGGTGGGCGGGACAGGTGAGGGGGAGCTTGGCGCAGGAAGGGACGCTTCTGGGGGAGCCGAGCTTAGCTCTGTTGTTGGCAGTGGCGTGACCCCAGGCGTTGGACCGGGAGCCAGCGCCGCAGAGGGCTCAGCCTCGCGCGCGGGCTCGAGGTCGCCGCTAGAGGTGCAGCCCGATAGCGAGACCAGCCCCAAGATGGCCACCAAGAGAAGCGCTCGCCGGAAGCGTAGACTGGGGGACATCGATATCCCCTTGCCTCCATCCCGTCCTCTTTCTTCATGCCTTGCGGGCGTCATCACTGTTACCCTTGTCCACGCTCTTGTCCGGTGAACTCCAGTGCGGAAATGCCTTCTCGAGATTCCCCATTTCCACCGGTCCCGGCCTAGTTCAACGGGACAAAGGGTATTAGAGCCTCTCGCTCATCTCCCGCAGGCGGGCGACACGCTCCTCCAGCGGCGGGTGAGTGGAGAAGAGGTTCGCCATCTGGCGGCCGGAGAGGGGGTTGACGATGAAGAGGTGCGCGGCCCCCTCGGGCACCTGCATCGGTTGGCGCTGGACGCCCCGCTGCAGCTTCTCCAGGGCCGAGGCAAGGGCCAGGGGCTTCCGGCTGAGAAGGGCGCCGGAAGAGTCCGCCTGGTACTCCCGCGCCCGGGAGATGGCAAGCTGCACCAGGAGGGCCGCCAGCGGCATGACGATGGCGACGACTAGGAGGCTGATGATGTTCCCCCCTCCATTCTCTCGGTCTCGTCCGCCGCCGAACATCATGCCGAAGCGGGCCATCATGGCGACCATGGAGATGGCCCCAGCGATGACCGCGACGACCGACATGATGAGGGTGTCGCGGTTCCCCACGTGGGAAAGCTCGTGGGCCATGACCCCCTCCAGCTCCTCCCGAGTGAGCGTGTTCAGCAGACCGCGTGTGGCGGCGACGGCGGCGTGCTGCGGGTCCCGGCCCGTGGCGAAGGCGTTGGGGGAGTCGGAGTCGATGACGTAGACCTCGGGCATGGGCATCCCCGCCTGTCTGGTCAGCGTCTCGACGACGGAGTGGAGGACGGGCTCCTCCTCCGGCGTGACCTTGCGGGCGTGGTTCATGGCCAGGGCCAGCTTGTCGCTGAACCAGTAGGCGAAGAAGTTCATGGCGAGGGAGAGGACGAGGCCCATCACCAGCCCGGCCCTTCCGCCGAGCAGATAGCCGGTAGCCAGGAAGAGGAAGCCCAGCACGAGGAGCAGGGCGAGGGTCTTGATGCCGTTCATGCCGTTTTTGACCTCCGTCGGGAGACCCTCCTGGCCTCCTTCACTCTCCATTATACAAGCGCAGCCGCTGCCCAAGGGGCCACCTGGGCCCGTGCCTACGACTCGGACCGCTCAGTGGGAGCGTTGCCGATTGACGGGGCTGGGCCGCCCCTTACAATGGAGATAGACCGACCAGTCGGTCTATTAGGTTTTGCCGGAGGGAGATGGCTCGGAGCGTTCACGTGGTAACAGCGCCTGCTCAGGGCAAGGAAGCCACCCGAGAGCGCATCCTGGACGCGGCCACCGAGGTCTTCGCCGAGAAGGGCTACCACGGCGCCGCTGTAGACGACATCGTCCGGCTCTCCGGCACCTCCAAGGGCGCCATCTACTTCCACTTTCCCAGCAAGAGGGAGATATTCTTTGCCCTCGTCGGTCGCCTCGCCGGTCTCCTGGCCTCCTCCACCGAAGAGGCCATCGCTTCCCGCCATCGAGGGGTGGAGAGGGTGGACGCCGCGCTCCAAGCCGTCTTTCGCATCTTCTCGAAGCATCGCCGTTTGGCCAAGATCCTCCTTGTGGGAGGCGTCGGCCTCGGCCCCGTCTTCGACGAGCGCCTGCTTGCCCTTCACGCTCGCTTCGCTCAGACGATCCAAAGTCGTCTGAACGCCGCCGTTGGCGACGGCTCCCTTCCGCCGATAGACACGGAGATGGTGGCCTACGCCTGGCTGGGAGCCGTCAACGAGGTCATCGTCCGCTGGCTCTACACGGGCCAGCCTGACCCTCTGGAGAGGGCGCTGCCTGCTCTGCGCTCCATGCTTCTTCGCAGCGTTGGCGCAACCGTGAGGGAGGAGGCCCCGGCCTGATGGCCCGCTCTTATCGCGACCTCCGCGAGTTCGTCGCTTTCCTGGAGTCCCGGGGAGAGCTCACGCGCATCAAGGCCGCGGTCTCCTGGGACCTGGAGATCTCCCAGATCTGCGATCGGGTGGTGAAGCAGAGCGGCCCTGCGCTCCTCTTCGAGAACGTTTCGGGTTACAAGACCCCCGTCCTCATCAACACCTTCGGCACGGCGCGGCGCATGGCCTGGGCCCTGGGCGTGGACGACCTGGACGAGCTTGGGGAGCGGGTGCGGAAGCTCCTCCACATGGTCCAAGGTCCGCCCCAGGGGCTGTTGAACAAGCTCCGCGCCCTCGCCGACCTGGCGAAGATGGCCCGCATCGCCCCGCAGCGGGTAGACGACGCCCCCTGTCAGGAGGTCGTTCTGAAGGGGGACGAGGTCGACCTGTTCAAGCTCCCCATCATCAAGTGCTGGCCCCAGGACGCCGGACGTTACATCACCCTCCCCCTCGTCATCACGCGCGACCCGGAGTCGGGCGTCTACAACCTGGGCATGTACCGGATGCAGGTCTTCGACAAGAGCACGACGGGGATGCACTGGCAGACCCACAAGGTGGGGACCCACCACCAGCGCCTCACCGAGGAGAAGGGAATGGAGCGCATGGAGGTGGCGGTGGCCTTGGGCGGCGACCCGGCCACTGTCTGGACGGGCTCCGCTCCCCTCCCCCCTGACGTGAGCGAGTACCTGGTGGCGGGCTTCCTTCGAGAAAGGCCTGTCGAGGTGGTGAAGGGCGTCACCGTGGACTTGGAGGTCCCCGCCCAGGCGGAGATCGTCCTGGAGGGGTACGTGGACGTGAAGGAGCGGCGAGTGGAGGGGCCCTTCGGCGACCACACGGGCTACTACTCGCTGGCGGAGGAGTACCCCGTCTTCCACGTCACCGCCGTGACGCACCGCCGCGACGCCATCTACCCCACTATCATCGTGGGCCGGCCTCCTCAGGAGGACTACTGGATGGGCAAGGCGACGGAGCGCCTCTTCCTGCCCATCATCCAGATGGTCGTTCCGGAGGTGGCGGACATGAACATGCCCGCCGAGGGCGTGTTCCACAACCTGGTCGTCGTCTCTATCAAGAAGGAGTTTCCCGGCCACGCCCAGAAGGTGGCCCACGCCCTGTGGGGGCTGGGCCTGATGATGCTGGCCAAGGCCATCGTCGTGGTGGACCACAACGTCAACGTCCACGATCTCTCCGAGGTGGCCTGGCGGGTGACCAACAACATCGACGCCCGCCGGGACGTCTTCTTCGCCGAGGGGCCGGTGGACGACCTGGACCACGCGGGCTCGGCGCCCCGTTTCGCCAGCAAGCTGGGCATCGATGCGACGCGGAAGGGCAGGGGAGAGTTGGGCGGGCGGGAGTGGCCGCCGGACATCGTCATGGCGCCGGAGATGGTGGCGCTGGTGGAGCGCCGCTGGAAGGAGTACGGGCTGTGAGCGCCTCCGCGTCTTCTGCGGTTCGGGGGGGCCCCCTGGGCCGCATCGGCCTTCTGCTCGACGCCATCCGCTTTGAGCACACCGTCTTCGCGCTGCCCTTCGCCTATCTGGGCATGGTCCTCGCCGCCCGGGGCCTCCCCACCTGGTGGCAGTTCCTGTGGATCACCGTGGCGATGGTGGGGGCCCGGACCTTGGCCATGTCCATGAACCGCCTCATCGACTGGCACCAGGACGCCCTCAACCCACGCACCGCCAACCGCGCCCTCCCGCGTGGCCTGCTGAAGCCCATCGAGATGGGGGCCCTGGCCGCCGGGAGCGTGGCGGTCTTCCTCTTCGCCGCCGCGATGCTCAACACCCTGGCCCTGGTGCTGGCGCCCTTCGCCGCCGCCTACGTTGTCCTCTACTCCTACACCAAGCGCTTCACCTGGACCAGCCACTTCTGGCTGGGCTGGGCGGACGGCATCGCCCCGGCGGGAGGGTGGATCGGGGTGGCGGGAAGCCTCTCCTGGGAGGCGGTCCTCCTTGCTTTCGCCGTGGCGACCTGGGTGGCGGGCTTCGACCTCATCTACGCCTGTATGGACCGGGAGTTCGACATCGCCCACGGTATTCACTCCATCGCGGTGAAATGGGGGACCGCCGCCGCTCTTCGCTGGTCGAAGGCGATGCACCTCCTCACCTCGGCCTCCCTGCTGGCCGTGGGGCCCTGGCTGGGGCTGGGGTGGCCCTACTATATCGGCTGGGCTCTGGCGACGGGCCTCCTCGTGTACGAGCAGCGGCTGGTCAGTCCCGGCGATCTCTCCAAGGTGAACGTGGCCTTCTTCAACGTGAACGGCTACATCGCGATAATCGTCTTTAGCTTCACCTTTGGTGCGGTATTCGTTCGATAGGAGGTACTGAATGGACCCGGTCGTCGTCGGTATCTCGGGGGGGAGCGGGGCGGTGCTTGCCAAGCTAGCCATTGACGAACTCATGGCTCGCAACATACCCGTGTGGGCTACCTGCTCCAGCGCGGGCCGTCAGGTCTGGCACCATGAGATGGGAGAGCCCTTCTCGCGCGCCCTGTCCGAGTGGGGAGACAACCCCCTGTTCACCTATTACAACATCAACGACATCGGCGCGCCCCTGGCCAGCGGCAGCGCGCCCACGACGGGGATGCTCGTCATGCCCTGCAGCATGGCGACGGTGGCCGCCATCGCCCACGGCCTGGCCGACAACCTCCTCCGCCGCGCCGCCGACGTCACGTTGAAGGAGCGGCGCCGCCTGATCATCGTACCGCGGGAGACCCCGTTCTCTTCCATACACCTGGAGAACCTGTTGAAGCTCTCCCAGGCGGGGGTCGTGGTCCTCCCGCCGGCACCGGCCTTCTACCTGCGCCCCAAGTCGGTGGAAGACATCGCCCGCTACATCGCCGCGAAGGCCCTCTCCGCCCTTGGCCTGCCGGGAACCCTGTCCCAAGAATTTCGCTATCAGGGAAGAGAAGAAAGGAGCAGTCCATGAGAAAGATCCGCTGGCCGTCTCCGCTTGGTATCCTCGCCATCGTGGGGGCTATGACTCTTCTGGTGGCGAGCTGTGCGCCGGCGCCAACCTCCATACCTTCTACTCCAACGCCCGCGCCCCCGGTGAAGATGCGCATCGGCCTCCTGCCCATCATCGACAGCGTCCCCTTCTACGCCGCCGAGGCCGACGGGCTGTTCAAGGCAGCGGGCCTGGAGGTGGAGCTGGTCACCTTCGCCAGTGCCTTCGAGCGGGACGCCGCGATCCAGAGCGGCCAGATCGACGGCCAGCTCGCCGACCTCATCGCCTCCGGCCTGCTCAACGCCCAGGAGCGTCGCATCCGCATCGTCAAGACGACCCACCGGGGCACCCCGGCGCGCTCGATGATCTCCCTTGTCGCAGGGAAGGCCAGCAGCATTAGCTCGCCTGCCGACCTCAAAGGGAAGAAGGTGGCCATCTCTCACAACACCATCATCGAGTACTCCGCCGACGAGCTGTTGAGGCAGGCTGGCGTGGACCCGAACTCTGTCGAGAAGGTGGAAGTCGCCCGGATACCGGTGCGGATGGAGATGCTCGCCCAGGGGCAGATCGAGGCGGCCATCCTTCCGGAGCCCCTGACGACCCTGGCGGTCAACACGGGAGGCAGGCTCCTCCTTGGCGATGGGCAGACCGGGACGGGCATCAGCGTCCTGGAGTTCCGCATCCCTTTCCTGGAGCAGAACAAGGAGGCGGTGCGGGCCTTCGTCGCCGCGCATGATAAGGCGGTGAAGGCGGCCAACGCGGACCCCGAGAAATACCGACCTCTCCTCTCGGAGAAGGCGAACCTGCCGGCGGTCTTGAAGGAGTCGTTCACGGTGCCGCTCTTCCCCGAGACGGACATCCCCACCCAGGCCGAGATCGACAGGGTCATGTCCTGGCTCGTGTCCAAAGGGCTCATCCCCAAGGCCGTGCCCTACAGTGAGATGGCGGACTCAAGCTTTCTCCCCCGCAAGTAGGGCAAAGGAGACTGCCCACGAATACCCAGCGTCCCCTTGCTCAGCTCCAGGGACTGAGCTTCGCCTATGAGAGGCGGACGCCCATCTTCGGCGACTTCACCTGGTCCGTGGAGAGAGGAGAGTCCTGGGCCATTATCGGGCCTTCCGGGTGCGGCAAGACGACTCTTCTCTACCTCCTGGCAGGGCTCCGCCGGCCGGAGCGCGGTCAGGTTTTCGTCGCTAGTAAACCGCTGCGGGGGCCTCGCCGAGCCACCGGGCTCATCCTTCAGGACTACGGGCTTCTCCCGTGGGCGACTGCAGCGGAGAACATCGATCTTGGACTGCGCCTTCGCGGCATCGATGGGCGGGAGCGCCGGCGACGGGTAATGGAGTGGATGACCCACCTGGGCATCGCTAGCCTGGCGGGCCGGTACCCTGCGCAGCTCTCCGGCGGCCAGCGGCAGAGGGTCGCCATCGCCCGGACCCTGGCCTTGGAGCCGGACCTTCTCCTCATGGACGAGCCTTTCAGCGCCCTGGACGCCCTGACGAGGGAGGAGCTTCAGGGCCTCGCCTTAGAGCTGGCCGTCGGTCGGGGCTTGACCACAGTCCTGGTGACGCACAGCATCGAGGAGGCTGTCTTTCTGGGGCGCCGGATCCTGGTCCTGGGCCATCCGCCTGTCAGCGCTCCCGACGTCATCGAAAATCCGGGAGCGGGAGATTCGAGCTATCGGGCCCAGCCGGAGTTCCATCGTGTGGTGCGGGAGCTGCGGCAGCGCATCCAGGGGACCCGGGCCGTCGTGGCGTCGAAAGGGGAGTAAGGGACGATGCCTCGATGGCTGCGCCTTCCTACTGGCACCAACATCGTTCTGGCGGGCTTGGCCCTTCTCCTGCTGTGGCAGGTAGGGGCCTGGCTTGTGAATTCCTCTATTCTCCCCGGCCCAGGCGGCGTCCTCCTCGCCTTCCCGTCGGAGCTGCGCCGCGGGCTGATGGGCCACGTGATGATCAGCGCTTACCGGGTGGGGGTGAGTATTCTGCTCGCCGGGGCGGTCGCGGCGCCGTTGGGGATGGTCATGGGCCTGAACCGCACGCTCTACACCTTCACTGCGCCCCTGGTGTACGTGAGCTATCCCATCCCCAAGATCGTCTTCTTACCTCTCTTTCTCCTCTTCTTCGGCCTGGGGGACATGCCCAAGATCGCCATGATTTTCCTCATCCTCTTTTTCCAGGTGCTTTTGCTGGTGCGGGACGCAGCCCAAAACGTGCGGGCCGAGCTGGTCTTTTCCGTGCGCTCCCTGGGAGCGCACGGATGGCAGCTCCTTCGTTACGTCTACTTCCCGGCGTCGCTTCCCGCGCTTCTCTCCGCCCTGCGGGTGAGCACCGGCACGGCGATAGCCGTCCTTTTCTTCGTGGAGAGCTTCGGCACCTCTTCGGGACTGGGCTACTACATCCTGGTGGAGTCCTGGGGCCGCTTGGATTACACGAGGATGTATGTTGGCGTGCTGAGCATGGCGCTGCTCGGCCTGGCGACCTACTACCTTCTCGACTTCCTGGAGGCCCGTCTCTGCCGGTGGACGCGGGTGGGAGGCTAAGGGGAAGAGAAAAAGAAGGAGCGCGTGGAGAGCGTTCTATACGGACAAGGAAGAAATAGGGAGGCCGCCCGCCTATGGCGGGCGGCCTCCCTATTTGCGAGGGAAACTGCTCCCCTTCTTACCACTTACCAGGAAGGATGCCTGTCGTTGGCGGGGTTGTCGGTGACCTGGACGAGCTTTTGCAGGAGATCCTCCCCCGCTCCCGTGGGGACGAAGTAGACATTCCAATTGCCGTCTTTATCGGTGGAGAAGAGGACATAGCTACCGGCTGCCTGCCCCAAATCGCCCCAGACCGGCTGAATGGCGTTGAAGGAGGAGCTCTTGACGACCGGCTGCAGTCGGCGGCCATCGGTCTCCACCTCGTAGACGGCGGCTTTGCCGTCGGTCTGGACCTCGAGGATGAGACGCGGTCGAACCTTCGGTGTCATCATTGAGGGGCGCCAGTCGCTTGCTGGCCGCTCGACGATGACGCGCTCATCCTTGCCGATGATCATCGAGGCGAGGTCCAGCTCCTCTAAAGAGTCGCCCGTGGCCCAGGTGACGCGGCTGACGTCTGACTGGATGATGGGAGTGAGGTTGAAGTTCTGGTTATCGGTGATCTGCTCCAGGTTGCTGCCGTCGGTGTTGACCGCGTAGATTTGGGGCCGGTCGTTGTTTTTCCCGGTGACGGTCAGGGAGAGGAGCAGACGCGCGCCTTCGGCGTACCAGCTCGGACTACCAGCGACGCCCGCTTCCTTTGTGATGTTCTGCGGGTTGGAGCCGTCGACGCCCATGATCCAGACGTCGGCCTTGCCGCCGCGGTCGCTCACGAAGGCCACCTTCGTCTTGTCGGGAGACATGGCGGGTTCGGTATCGGAGGCGGGGTTGTTGGTGAGGTTCTGGCGGCCCGTCCTGTCCGACCTGATGAAGTAGACCTCCCAGTTGCCGTCTCGGTCGGACTCGAAGACGATGGGGACAGCCGTGGCAGAGCCACCGCCGCCGCCGGGCGGCGCACCTTCGCCCCCGGGTGTGGTTGTGCCGCCTCCGCCACAGCCCGCAATGCCCAAAGTCAGGGCCGCCAGGGCAAAGCCGACCAGTAACCCCTTCACGCTCTCCCTCCTTGGAGCAGCCCCGGCTCGCCTGGTCTTTTCCGAAGAACTTGTCTGGCTTTACCGGGGTCCCGGGTATCTTCTATTAGTACCGAATCCGGGGGTCCAACCACCCGTAGAGGAGATCGACGAACAGGTTGGTCATGACGATGGTCACGCCCACCATCGTGACGATGATCTGGACGACCGGGTAGTCGCGGTTGGTGATCCCCTGGACCATCATGCGCCCGATGCCCGGCAGGGCGAAGACCTGCTCGGTGACGACCAGGCCGCCCACGGTGACGGGTATGAAGAGGGCGATGAGGGTGACCACGGGAATCAGGGCGTTACGCAGGGCGTGGCGGATGATGACCACCCGCTCCGCCAGCCCTTTGGCGCGAGCTGTCCGAATATAGTCCTCGCGCAGCACCTCCAGCATGGTGGAGCGGGTCATGCGGAGCGGGACCGCTGAGAGGGAGTAACCGACGACTGAGGCCGGGAAGATGAGCTGCCCCAGGTTGCGCAGCGGGTCGTCCCATAACGGGATGTACCCTTGCTCCGGTATCCAGCCGAAGAACCGAATCAGAAGCAGGAGCAAGAGCATCCCAGACCAGAATGTAGGGATCGATAAACCTATGATGCTGAAGACGCGTAAGATGTAGTCCCAGGCGGTGTCCTGTTTGAGGGCGCTGATGATGCCCCCTGGGATGGCGATGGTCACGCCAATGACGATGGCCATGAGGCCGACCTGGGCGGAGAGGGGGAACTTCCGTCCGATGAGGAAGCTGTTGGGCTGGCGGTAAAAGTAGGACTCGCCGAAGTCGCCGCGGACGAAGCTCCAGAGCCAGTCGCCGTACTGGATATAGAGGGGCCGTTTCAAACCCAGCTCTTCCCGGAGTTTCTCCAGCTCCTCTTCACGGCCGATCATTCCCTCGCCGCCCAGCATGGCCAGGGCCACATCGCCGGGTGCGATGCGCATGACGACGAAGACGAGGAGGGTGACCCCCAGCGTGGTGGGGATGGCCAGCAAGAGCCGTCGGATGATGTATGCCCACATAATGGCTCCCCTTTCTCGCACCCAGGCTCCCAAGGGGTAGCCTGGCCTCCCTCGACGAACGCAGTCTGGTACGGTAGTTTATGGGCGGCGGACTAGACTGTCAAGAATCCCTCGGTATCCGATGGTGAACTTTCCGGCGCCCTCTTTGTTTGGCAAGTGCCCCCAAGGGGATTCGAACCCCTGGTCTCCACCTTGAAAGGGTGATGTCCTAGGCCGCTAGACGATGGGGGCCCTCAGTAGTTTCTACTATACGCTACTACGAAGAGCCAAAGGGCGCTCCTAGCAAGTTGCTGAAAACCCTTTGACCATCCCCCTGTCCCCTTCCCTTCGGCAGGCTCGGAGCAAGCTCCGGCCAGGAAGAGGTGTGGAAATTATATCTGGCGGGCACCCCCAGGCCCCCCGTCAAAGGGGTAAACCCCCTTTGCACCCCTCTTTTTTTCATCAGCCTGTTAGGGATAGAACGCCAGGGTATCCAGTCCCTCCGTCTCCGGCAGGCCGAACATGAGGTTCATGTTTTGGATGGCCTGGCCTGCCGCCCCCTTGACCAGGTTGTCCAGGGTGGTGATGACCATGATCCGTCCAGTACGCAGGTCCATGACCGGGTAGACCTGAGTCATGTTGCTCCCCCAGGTCTGCTTGGTCTGGGGCGGCTCCTGGGTCACGTCAAGGAAGGGCTCGTTCTTGTAATAGTCGCGGAACAGGTCGGTGAGGCGCTTCTGTCCCTGAGCGCTGATGGGCAGACGAGAGTCGGCGGGCTTCACGTAGATGGTGCTGAGAATTCCCCGGGTCATGGGGATGAGGTGGGGGACAAAGGTCACCTGCCAGGGCTGCGAGGTGTCCATCTGGCGCAGCTCCTGGGTGATCTCCGGCAGGTGGCGGTGCCCCTCCAGGCCATAGGCGGAGACGTTCTCGTCCGCCTCGGAGAAGTGGACGTTCAGGCTGAGGGTGCGGCCCGCGCCAGAAACACCTGACTTGGCGTCTATGATAACGTCCGGCCCGATGAGCCTCTCCTTGACCAGGGGCGCCAGGCCCAGGAGGGCACCTGTGGGGTAGCAGCCCGGGTTCGCCACGAGACGGGCGGAGGCGATCTCCCGGCGATGGAGCTCGGTGAGGCCGTAGACCGCCTCTTCCAGGTATTGCGGGCCGGGGTGAGTCACCTTGTACCACGACTCGTACTCGTGGACGTCTTTGAGCCGGAAGTCGGCGGAGATGTCCACGACCTTGGCCCCCTTCTCCAGGGACTGGATGCAAGCCTCGGCGCTGGCCTTGTGGGGCAGGGCGGAGAAGGCGACGTCCACGCCCTCTAGCTCGTCCTTTTCGATGATGGGCAGGCCCATCTTGACCAGGTGGGGGAAGACGCTGTCCAGACGCTTTCCCGCCATGCTGCGGCCCGTGACGGCCACGAGCTGAGCGTCGAGATGGTGGCGGAGGATGCGAGCGAGCTCCATTCCCGCGTAGCCCGTCACGTTGATGATGCCGACTTTGACTGTCATGGCGTGTCCTTCCTCTTTGGTTTACGGTATCACAATAATCGTTCCGGTTCTGCGTCGCCTGCCGATCAGGGGAAGGCTTAGCCCGGCGTTTCCTGTCTGACTATCTGCCCGTCCCGCATGTGGATGATCCTTCTTGTCCTTGTGGCTAGCTCCGGGTTGTGGGTCACCAAGAGTATGGTCTGACCCTCCTTGTTGAGGTCGGCTAGCATGTCCACAATCTGTAAACCTTGGGAGCTGTCCAGGTTCCCAGTTGGCTCATCGGCAAGGATCAATTCGGGGCTCTTAGATAGAGCCCGGGCAATAGCCACCCTCTGCCGCTCGCCCCCGGACATCTGGCGGGGCAAGTGCCTCATCCGGTGGGCGAGTCCGACTCTCTCCAGGGCCTCCTCCGCTGTCCGTGAGGCTCTGGCACCCCCTATGCCAGCCACCCGCAGCTGTTACGCTACATTGTCTTTGGCGCTCAGGGTGGGCATCAGGTTGAAGGTCTGGAAGACAAAGCCTACCCGCCTCGCCCGAATGTTAGTTAGCCTTGCGTCCCCCGCCTTTGATACGTCCTCTCCCGCGAATATGACCTTACCCTTTGTTGGCCTGTCGAGGCAGCCGAGAAGGTGAAGGAGCGTGGACTTGCCTGAACCGGATGGCCCGACAATAGCTGAGAAGTCTCCTTTCTCCACAGATAGATGCACCCCTTGCAAGGCGGGCACCTCCACCTCGTCCAGCTTGTAGATGCGCCACAGGCTCTCGGCCCGCACGATCTCACTCATAGTGGAGGGCCTCAAGGGGAGAGATCCTGGTGGCCTGCCAGGCCGGTAAGAAGGCCGCGATCATGGAGAGGAGCACGGCGGCTGTCACGATTTGAATCAAGCTGCCTGCTTCCACCACCTCGGCCAACCCGAATCCGACGAGTCTGTCGAGGAGGAACGCGATAGGGATGGAGAGGACGCCGCCGATAAAGCCGATGAGCATGGCTTCGAAGATAATAGTGCGGAGCACCAGCCAGCGGGAGCCCCCGATGGCCCGGAGCGTGCCGATCTCCCTGGTGCGCTCGGAGACGGCCATCACCATCACGATCAGGACCACGACAGCAGCAATCACGTAGACGGTGTTGTTGATCAGGCGGAAGAAAATGCGCTGCCCCTCCATCACAGCATCCAGGTTCTCAGCTATTTCCTCCTGGGTCACCACGGAGAGCTTCGGGTGTCTTTCTCGGATACCTTCTGCTACGGGAGCGACATCCGATACTCGCAAGGCGGTTATCAGCAACGCCGAGACGGAGCCGGGCTGATTGAAGACATCCTGGGCTGTCCCCAGGGGCATTAGCACGACGGGAGCCATCACCCTGTTGTCGAACTCCTTCCCCGCTAGGAGGCCCGCCACCTGCAATCGTTCGCCTGCCACCGTTATGCCATCCCCCACGCTGGGCCCCCCGAAAAAGAGGCTTGATAAGGGACCCAGAATGACCTCGCGGGCCCTCGGCCCTGTGAAGCTCAGTGTGCCGCCTTTCACTAAGGCCTCTTTGCCAACGTAGGCCCCGATCTTGTCCGGCTCTATTCCCACGGCGAGAGCCTGAGGTGGTGCGTTGGGGAAGGGGGGCGGAGCAAGCAGGCGGAAGATGATCGGCGTCGTGCCTTCGTCATCAACCCGGCCCGCCACTTCCTGGATGATCTGCCGCGCCTCTTCTTCTTTCAGAGTGCTGTTTATCGGGGGGAACTCCTGGCCCCCATCCCGGCACCGGCCTGGGAGCGCACATACATCTGACCGGCGTACTTGGCCAGCTCTCGCTGCATGTCCCGTTCCGTGAAGTCCAGGATGGTGGTCAGGAGGATAACGAGCTCCAGGGCCACGCCGATGCCTACGATAGTCAGGATGGTGCGTGTCTTGCGCATCCACAAGTTTTTCCAGGCCAAGTCCAACATCGTTGACCTCGACGACGGGGATCCTCTCAATCAATTCTTCACGGGGCCACCGTCGCCATCGCCTCCTGATGCGCCACCGTGCTGGAGGGGCAGATGTCGTTGAGCACGCAGGCCTCGCACCGAGGCCGCGGCGCCTTGCATACCTGCCGTCCGTGGGTGATCAGGTCCACGTGGAACTGGTACACCTGCTCCGGCGCCAGCAGGGACTCCAGCTCCTCCTGGGATCTCTCCGCCGAGGCCTTGCCGTCCACAAGGCCGAGTCTCCGGGCCACCCGGTGAACGTGGGTGTCCACCGGCAAAGCGGGTAGCCCGAAGGAGAAGAGGAGGACGCACGCGGCCGTCTTGGGCCCCACGCCAGGGAGCGCCCGAAGCCAGGCACGCGCCTCTTCCAACGGCATCGCGTCGAGAAAGGAGAGGTCCAAGGAGCCGCGTTCCTTCTGGATACGCTGGAGGATGCGGATGATCCGCGGCGCTTTGATTTGGGAGAGTCCACCGCTCTTGATCGCCGTGGCGACCTCGCCCGGGTCTGCCCGGGCGACATCTTCCCAGGTGGGAAAGCGACGGTGCAGGCTGTCATAGGTGCGGAAGGCGTTGGCGTCGGACGTGTGTTGGGACAGGACGGTGAAGACCATCTCGCCCAGGGGGTCGCGACGCGGCTCCCATCGTCGCTCCCCGTAATGGTCACGGAGGCGCGCATACACCTCTTGCGCCTGTCGCCTCTTCCTGATGGCCAACGCTGTAACTCACCAGTTCAAAGTGTTCGACGACGCCCATTCTAGCACGAAGGGGGGAAGGGGCTGTCTCGGCGTGAGACCGTGAGGGTTTTCGCTGGTGCCCCTACCTTGCCAAAGAGATGACAACGACAGATACTTATAGTATGGAGGTGACGCATGGGGGTCTTTCGTTTTTATCTCGAAGGCACGGTCTCCTTGGATATCGAGGCGGAGAGCTACGAAGAGGCCCGGGCCCGGTCCCAAGCCCAGCTCGAAGCCTTCGAGGAGGCGGTGAAGGAGCTCTTGAAGAGCAAAGACCCGGAGGTCTCCGGTGTCGTGAGCGTCTCCGTCCGGTAAGAGAGCAATTGGAAGCCTGACCACGGGAAGGAGAGGGAAGTTGAAGAAGACCTATCGCGTTATCCGAGATGCGACGGCTGTCTTGGAGGTCGAGGCGCCCAGCTACGAAGAGGCGCTGGCCCGCTCCGGGGCCAAGTCGGAGGCCCTCCAGGAGGCGCTCAAGGAGCTCCTCCTTCTTCGGGGTTCCAAGTTTCCCAACATCGTGAGCGCGACGGTCAGCACCAACAACGTCATCTCCGGCCCCATCGGGCACCCGTACCACTAAACGACGGCTTCCCGTTCCTGCGTCTCCGTCGAGAGTCTGCGAGCGCTGAGGTCGGCGACTCTTGAGCCTCGCCACGGCTTTCTGTGGCTCTTTGCGCGCCTCGATTCCATCCGCATGGTAGAATGGCCTCTTAGGCGAACTTTTCCCTAAGTGACCTCACTTTGGAGCCCACGTGCGCGACCGCATCGAGGAGGCCCTTCGCGGCCACAACGCCGACTACATCGAGTTGCGGATAGAGGAGATCGAGGGGACTCATCTCTCCTTCCGGAACACCGAGCTGGAAGACATCGGCCGCAGCCGGAGCCTCGGCGGGTGTGCCCGAGCCCTCGTCAAAGGGGGCTGGGGCTTCGTCTCCTTTACCTCCCTGGAGGGCCTGAGGGAGAAGGTGGCCCTGGCGGTGAGCCAGGCCCGCATGGTGGGCGGCAAGAGACTCAAGCTGGCCGCCGGGCCTCTTATCGATGAAGAGGTCCCCCCCACGCTGCCGAAAGACCCGCGAACGGTCCCTCTGGCGGAGAAGGTGGCGCTGCTGCGCGAGTATACCGATGCCCTCTGGAGTGTCCCGCACATCCAGAGCACCGGTCTCGCCTACGGCGATCGCTACCGGCGTGTCATCTTCGCCAACGGGGAGGGCAGCTACATCGTCCAGGCGCGTGTGGACGTGAACTTTCGCCCATGGGCTGCCGCCCGAGACGGCGGGGACGTGCAGCAATACGGGGTCAGCCTTGGCAGCCTGGGCGACTACGGGCTGGTGGAGGGAAAGCACAAGGAGGTCCGTGGTGTCGCCGAGAAGGCCGTGGAGTTGCTCTCGGCTCCACGGCTTCATGGCGGCGAATACGTGGTCATCTGCGACCCCATCCTGGCGGGCGTCTTCGCCCACGAGGCCTTCGGCCACCTCTCGGAGTCAGACTTCGTCTATGAGAACGAGCGGGTCCAGGAGCTGATGGTCCTGGGCCGGCGCTTCGGCGGACCGCATTTGAACATCGTCGACGGGGCCGCCATCCCGGGCCTGCGTGGCTCCTACAAGTACGACGACGAGGGGATGCCCGCCACCCGCACGGACCTCATCCGCGAGGGCGTGTTGGTGGGACGCCTCCACTCTCGTGAGACGGCGGCCAAGATGCAGGAGCCCCCCACTGGGAACGCCAGGGCGATCGACTTCCATTTTCATCCTATCGTTCGGATGACCAACACGTTCATCGAGCCCGGGACGGCTTCTGTGGAAGACATCTTCGCCGAGGTGAAGGACGGGGTCTACGCCAAGAACTGGTACGGCGGGATGACGAGCATGGAGATGTTCACCTTTTCCGCGGGAGAGGCCTATCGGATCCGAAACGGCCGTGTGGCGGAGCTCCTTCGGCCCGTCGTCCTCTCGGGGAACGTCTTCACGACTCTGGAGAACGTGGACGCCGTCGCCAACGACCTGGACTTCAACCAGGGCGGAGGCTGCGGGAAAGGCGGCCAGGCGCCTCTCCCTGTCTCCAACGGCAGCCCGCACATTCGCATCCGCAGCTGCCTCGTGGGAGGCGCGTGATGGACCGCGTCCTGGCCTTTGCGGCGAAGGCTACAAGGGAGGCGGAGGTTCAAGCGGTGGAGAGCCGCTTCACCACGGTCGGCTTCGAGACCGACCGTCTCAAAGAGGTGCAGACCCGCGAAGGGTGGACCATGGGCGTCCGGCTCCTGGTGGACGGGCGCGTGGGCCTGTCCTCCACCAACGATCCCGCTGAGGAGGAGGGAGTCGTTCGCCGCGCCCTGGAGCTGGCGCCCTTCGGGCCGGAGGTAAACTTCGAGCTCCCCTCTCCCCAGGAGTACCCCGAGGTGCCGACCTATGATCCGGCCATCGAGGGGGTGACTGCCAAGAAGATGGTGGAGTTCTTCCGCTCTCTTCTCGCCGACTTGAAAGCGGCGTACCGAGACGTTCTCTTCGAGGGGGGCGTCACCGCCGGGACCACCTTGCTCTCCTTGAAGAATAGTCGCGGCCTGGACCTGAGCTACCGAAAGAGCACCTACGCCTTCTGGGTGAGCGGCACGCGAGTCCAGGGAATGGACATGCTTTTTGTTGGAGACCGACAGCGCTCGACCGGCCCTGTGTGGGACTACACGCGGGTGAAGGCCTCCGTTCTGCGCCAGCTGGACCTGGCGAAGAACCTTGTTCCCGCCCCAGCGGGACGCGTCCCTGTGCTCTTCACTTCCCGCGGCTTCGCAGGCACTCTCCTTGGCCCACTTCTCGCTGCCTTGAACGGCCGCACCGTCGTCCAGGGGGCCTCCCCTCTGGCGGGCCGCCTCGACGAGCAGGCCTTCGACGCCAGCTTGACTCTTCTGGACGATCCGACAATCCCCTTGAAGCCGCCTGCACGTCCCTGGGACGAAGAAGGGACACCCAGCCGGCCGCTACCTCTGGTCGAGAAGGGAGTGGTCCGCAACTTCCTGTACGATCTCCACACGGCGGCCCGAGCCGGAGCGAGGAGCACGGGCAGCGCCTCGGGCGGGATTGGCAGCATGCCGGGGCCTTCTGCCTCCTACCTCCAAGTCCTGCCCGGCCAGGTGCCTTTCGACACGATGGTAGCGAACGTGCAAGACGGGCTCCTTGTGGAGGAGCTGATTGGAGCAGGGCAGGGCAACACTTTGGGCGGCGAGATCGCGGGGAACGTGCTCCTCGGTTATCGGATCCAGAACGGGAGCGTCACAGGCCGCGTCAAGGACACGGTGATTCACTGCAATCTCTACCATGTCCTGCGGGACATCGGCGCCATTGGTCAAGAGGCAGAGGAAGTAGGTGGCTTCCTTTCTGTTCCGCCAATACTGTGCCTGGACGTCTCCGTGGCACGGAAGGAGTAATGGCCTTGCGGGATGCCTCCAAGAGCCTGGCGGAGGTTCTGGCGGAGCTGCAAGACCCCGTGAACCCTTTGCGCTCGGCGACCCTGCCCCACCTCTCCGGCCTCGACACTGCGGAGGCGAAGAGAGCACAGGTTGCTCTTGCTTCGGCGCCCTTCGAACGGCGACGGGCTGTTCTGCGACGGATGGTCGAGATGGCGGAGGACAACGTCGATCTCGACTTCACGCCGATCTTTCGCCTCTCTCTCGAGGACGAAGATGAGGAGGTGCGGGAGTCCGCCCTCTGGGGGCTTTGGGAGTGCGACGAGCGGTCCCTCATCGGCCCGCTCATCCGGCTCCTGAGTCAGGACCCCGAGGTCCGTGTCCGGGCAGCGGCGGCCCAAAGCCTGGGCCGCTTCGCGATGCTCGCCCAGAGAGGGAAACTGCACCCCTACGATATCCGCAGGACGAACGAGGCGCTCCTGAATGCCCTTCAAGGAGAAGAAGAGTCCGTGGAGGTGCGACGGCGCGCCCTCGAGGCAACGGCCCCCTTCGATTCCGAGGAGGTCCGCGAGCTTATCACCGAGGCGTACGAGAGCGAGAACGAGTCGATGCGCGCGTCGGCCCTCCACGCCATGGGGCGCACGGGAAACATCTTCTGGCTTCCTCTCGTTCTGGAGGAGATGGCGAGTCCTCTTGCCGAGATTCGCTACGAGGCGGCGGGTGCGGCGGGGGAGATCGGAGTCGAGGACGCCGTTCCGCATCTCGTCCGGTTGCTCCAGGACGAGGATCCCGAGGTGCAAGAGGCCGCCATCTATGCCCTGGGGGTCATAGGTGGCTCGACGGCTCAGCGCAGTCTTCGCCGGTGCTTGGAGAGTCAGGACCCTCGCATCCGCGAAGCGGCGAGCGCGGCTCTCGGAGAGCTGGAGAGTTGGGAGCAGTTCCCTTCCAGCATGGCTCGCTCCGGCGTAGAGTTGACCGAAGAGGACACGGACCTCTAGCTCGGCGGGCACGCGCCGTTTCAAATAGCAGCGAGAACGGCAAGGTATCCATACCCTTGCCGTTCTCGCTGCTAGAGAATCCGTCGGCTGCCTTTACCGACCCTTCGGCTTGGGCTTTGCCTTCGGCTTGGGGCGCATAGGCATCTGTGCATTACCTCCTTTCTCTCCAGTCTCTTCGGCCGGTAGGCCCAGGTAGGCGAGGAACTCTGAAGGTGACGCCTCGTGAGAGCGAGGAGTCGCGTTCCACTCCTTCACTCGCTGAAGGTAGGCGTCCTCATCGTCGGTGAAGGCGGTGTAGGCCCTGCGGACTGGCGCCTCGTCCATGACTTCGTCAGCGGCGTTGTATCCCCAGCACGGGTCCTGAAAAAGCTGGAAAGGGCCGTTTGGCTGCGCCGCGTCGACTGGATCGAAAGGGTATGTTTGGCAGACGAGAGGCTTGAAGGGGTGGATGGAGCAAAGGTTGTCTTTCAGGAAGATGCACGCCTCTTCCCTCCGAGATAGGCCGAGGAGACGCATCCCGGAGCGAGTGCGAAACATTCTCTCGTCGCTCTCTACGATGGAGCCCTCTTCGAAGTCGGAGACGCCATAGAGGGTCAGAAAGGCCGAGAGGCGACGATGGAGGTTATCGCGGATGCGCTGGACATCTTCCGCGGTGACGAGCGGGATGTACCTTCGACAGCACTCTCCGCAGAGAGTGCACCGAAACCTGATCGCCGGTGGTTCGTGGCCACGCCTGTGGGGACCGTCTACTATACGACCCCTTGTGCTGTATTCATGGCGCCAGGCTAGCACGATTTCGCACAGTTGACAAGAGTTTCTCCCTTGAATTTTCTTTTCTCCTCGCGAAAACGCAAGAGGGCCGGCCAGCGGAAGCAAGACGGTTGCCGTTTGTGGCCTGGATTGGAGATGGGAGGGGTGACCACGGCTGTGTCTGAGCACGGTGTCCGGACAGGCATCGGGCCCAGGAGACGAATATTCCTCGTGTCATGCGAGGCGGCCCTCGCCGCTTGTCCTGGGTCAGGCGGCCAGACCTCCGCGTGATTTTCCCGTCGGGGCTAGAGCAAGGAAAGGAGAGAGAGATAGGCGACCTGGAGCTGTCTATCCACGAGGACGCCGTTTTGAAGAAGGACGTTCGTCACACGCTCGTCGGGAACGACTCCCTGGCCCTGGGTGGGATGACCGGAGGGTGTGTACCATCGACCAACGGTGAGGTAGATGGCGGAGCCATCGCGCAGCTCTTTGAATATCTGGATTGCCCCCTTCCCATAGGTGGTCGTTCCGAAGAGGCGTGCCCGCCCGTAGTCCTGGAGCGCTCCCGCTACGACTTCCGCGGCGCTTGCCGTGTTCTGGTCTACTAGAACGACTAGGGAGATCGTCAGGGCGGCGGGAGGCCCGCCCCCGCGCGCCTTCCAGTCCTGGCGTTTTCCTGTGCTGTCGACCTCGTAGAGGATGAGCTTCTCCCCGAGGAACTGCCCTGCCACGTCTACCGCATCTTCGATAGTCCCGCCGGGGTTGAAGCGCAGGTCCAGGAGGATCCCGCGGGCGCCTGTTTCCAGCGATTCCTGTAGCCGCTGGTGGAACTCCTGCCCCGTTGTCTGGGCGAAACGCCAAATGCGGATGTAGGACACGTCGCCGGAAAGACTGGCCCTGCCAACCGATGGCTCTGCCACGAGGGTGCGTGAAACGGGTACTTCGAAGGGGCGCTCCACGCCTGCGCGGGAAACGAGGAGGACCACGGAGGTCCCCGCAGGGCCCCGGACCATCTTGACGACCTCCTCGGCGGTCAGGCCTTTCGTGGACGTTCCGTCCACGGCGAGGATGACGTCCTGCGCTTGGAGCCCTGCCGCCTCGGCGGGGGTGTCCGAAAGGGGTTCGAGGACCACGGTCTCGCCCGCGTCGGTCTGGCCGATGTACGCGCCGATGCCCTGGTACTGACCCTCGAAGAACCTCTCCGCAGCGTGGAACTCCTCCGCGCTCAGGTACTGACTGAAGGGGTCTCCGAGGGCGGCGACCATGCCCTGAGAGGCGGCGCGTGCCAGGTCTTCGGCGGAGACCGCCGGCCGAAGCTCACGCAGCACCTCCCACGCCGCCCAGACCCTTTCGAGTCCGTCAGGAACATCCCTTGGTGGTGCTCTGTGGAGGGAGTCCAGGGCCTGTTGGAACGCGCTCTCCTCGACGCCGCTGCGCGCCAGCATTTCCCGGATAGCCCCCTCGATCGCCTCGTCGGGTCCCAGGGACGAGGCGTCAACGGCGGAGACCTTCAGGACGCTCCAGGTCTCCCAAACGAGGCCGAGGCGAGGCTCTCCCTGGATGGTTGGAGAGGGCCGCGTGACGACTCCCACCAGGAGAGCGGAGGCGGCCAGGAGAGAGAGCAGACTTGCGAGAACGTCGCGTCGATCCAATTCAGTAGCGCTCCAGAGTGAGGGGGAACGTCGCCCTTTCCCCCATTCTATCCGGCTACAACCTCTCTTCCTACCCTTTCCTTGTTAGCTTCGGAGAGGGGGTCTTGGCAGAAAGAGAGGCCGTTCCCTTCTGCAGGCTGATGTGGACGATGGTCGCTCCCTCGCCGCCCTCTGCCGCCTCCGCTATTTGGAAGGAGTCGACGAGGGGATGGCTGCCGAGATGGCGGTGAACGGCGCGACGAAGAGTCCCGGTTCCCTTTCCGTGGACCACGCGCAGCGTCGCCAGGCCGGAGAGGAAGGCTTGGTTGAGCCGAGCCTCCAGCTCTTCTATGGCCTCCTCCGTTGTCTTCCTGCGCAGGAGGATCTCAGAGGGCGGCTTTGCAGGGACTGGCACAGAGACGTCGGCCCTGGAAACGGAGCGCTGGACGGGTCCTCCTCTCCGCTCCTCCGGGAGCGGTTCGAGCTGGTGCCACGGCAGGCGCCCTCTCACTGCCCCCATCTGGACATCCACCTCTCCCTGCTCGTCGGGGGCAGTCAAAAGCATGCCCTGTACGCCGAGGCTAGGGATGTAGACAGGGGTGCCAGGCTTGGGAACGGCAGTTGGCCTTCGCTCCAGGGCAGCCCGCCGGGACGCGGTGGATAACGCTTGACGGACCTCCTCTGTCTCGTCGGTGTTTTCCCTCGCCGTTTCCCTGGTGACGAGCTGGTAGTCCAGCATGGCTCGAAGGCGCGCGAGGCGGGCTTGCAAGCGCTTGGTCTCCTCCAAGAGGTCTCGGCGGCCCTGCTCCTTGGCGCCTCGGCGCTCTCGCTCCGCCTCTTGCAGTTCCCTTTCCAGGGCTGCCCGAAGGGTCGCGGACTCCGTCTGCGCCTTCTCCGCGACACGGCGCAGCTCCGCAGTCTGGGCGCGCTCCTGTTGGATCTCGGCCAGGAGACTATCGATCTTGACGCGCTCCTGACCTAGGGTCTGTCGAGCCCTCTTCAAGACGGAGGAGGGGACCCCCAGCCTCTGGGCGATGGCCAGGGCGTTGCTTCGGCCAGGCAGGCCCAGGACGAGACGATAGGTGGGAGCCAGGGTCTCGGCGTCGAACTCGACGCTGGCGTTGCGAGCGCCGGGCGTCGTCTGGGCGAAGCTCTTGAGGTCGCTGTGGTGCGTGGTGGCCACGGTGGTGATCCGACGCTCCAGGAGATAGGAGAGGATGGCCTGGGCCAGGGCGGAGCCCTCGTCGGGATCGGTGCCCGCGCCCAGTTCGTCCAGAAGCACGAGGCAGCCATCGTCTCCCTCCTGCAAGACCTGGACGATGGTGGCCATATGAGAGCTGAAGGTAGAGAGGGACTGCTCGATGGACTGTTCGTCGCCGATGTCGGCGAAGACCCGGCGGTAGAGCGGGACCCGGGCGGCCCGGGCGGGGACCTGAAGGCCGGCCAGGGCCATGAGGGAGAGCAACCCCACCGTCTTGAGGGCCACGGTCTTGCCTCCGGTGTTCGGGCCTGTGATGAGCAGGACAGTGGCAGGACCGCCCACCTCGATGGTGATGGGGACGGGCTCGCGTGGGATGAGGGGATGTCGTGCCTCCTCAAGACGCAGGGAGGCGCTCTCGGAAAGAGGGACGAGTTCCGGTTCCACGCCTCCCACCGCCTCCGCATGCCGTCCCTTGGCCAGGGCCAAGTCGAGGTGGGCGAGGACCGCCAGGGCCTCGCCCAGGCGCGGCGCCTCCTCTGCGACGAGGCCCGTGAGGCGACGGAGGACGTGGTGCTCCTCGCGGGCCTCTTCCTCCTGGAGCTCGCGCCAGTGGTTCCCCAGGTCCACGACGCCCAGGGGCTCGATAAAGAGGGTCGCCCCGGTGCTGGAGACATCGTGGACGATGCCGGAGAGAGCGCTTCGGTGGTCGGCCTTGACAGGAAGGACGTACCGGTTGTTCCGCTGGGTGACGAGGCCCTCCTGGAGAACCTCGCGGTACTGAGGAGACTGGACAAAACGGTTCATCGCCTCGACGAGGTGCTCGTGCGCGAGGCGGGTTTCCGCTCTCAGCTCGCGGAGAAGAGGAGAGGCGTCGTCGGCGAGATGGCCGTCGACCTGGATACAGCGCGTGATCTCCTTTTCCAGGGCCCAGAGTTCCGGCAGGTGTGAGCCGAGGTCGGCGAGGAGAGGGGCGGTCTCTTTCCTGCGAAGAAGGCTCGCCCGTGCCTGGCGCGTCACGCCGGCTGTGGTGGCGACCTCCAGGAGTTGGAAGCTGTCCAGGGTGCCTTCCTTGCGGGCGCGTTGGACAGCGGCGCGGACGTCGCGCACGGAGGTCAGGGGAGGCGCGGCCTTCTCCTGGAGAAGCCGCCGGGCCTCGCGGGTCTCCTGCTGGCGGCGGACCGCGGCTGCGGCGTCGGCGGTGGGGAGAAGCTCCAGGGCCTGCTCCCGGCCAAGGGACGTCGCGGCGAAGGCGGCCAGCCGCTCCCGGACGGCGGTGAACTCCAGAGTCTGGAGGGATTTGTCTTGCATCTACCGCCCCTCGCTCGTGGAGCGCCGCCGGACGATCTCCACCCAGGAACGATCGAGGACGCTGCCTTTGATGGCGACGCCGGGCTTGCTCACGCGCACGCGCACCTCCTCGGCGGGCAGGGCCGCCAGGAGACGTTGAGCGATCTCTTCCGCCAGCGCCTCCAGGAGCTGCACGCTGGGCCCCTCCATCACCTCGCGCACCGTCCGGTAGGCGACACCGTAGTCCAGGGTGTCTTCCAGGCGGTCCGAGGAGGCGGCACGGGAAAGGTCTGCCACCATCTCCACGTCTACCACGAAGCGCTGGCCCATGCGGCGCTCCTCTTCTTTGACGCCGTGGTAGCCGTAGAAGACCATCCCTTCCAGACCGATGCGGTCCTGCGCCATGCCTCTCCTCAGTCTCGGGACCAGCGCCAGGGATAGTGTCGGTAGGGCTGCCAGATGGGCTGGCCGTGAAGTCTGCGGTACAAGGCGACACTCCCCGCCCCCACGACGAAGCCGCCGATGTGCGCCCAGTAGGCGACTCCCTCCGATTGGGCGGAGACGCCCAGGGAACCGAGGCTGCTGAAGAACTGGAGGAGGAACCAGAAGCCCAGGAGATAGACGGCGGGGATGCGGACCACGGTGACGAAGAAGAAGATGACGAGAGTCCGAACGCGGCTCAAGGGATAGAGCAAGAGGTAGGCGCCGAGGATTCCAGCGATGGCGCCGCTGGCCCCGATGGTGGGGACGTCGCTCCCCTGGTTGAAGAGGATGTGGGCGCCTGAGGCGGCCAGGCCGCAGGCGAGGTAGAAAAGCGCGTACCGCAGGTGGCCCAAGCGGTCCTCCACGTTGTCGCCGAAGACCCAGAGGTAGACCATGTTCCCAAGAACGTGGGCGAAGCCGCCGTGGATGAACATAGAGGTGATAAGGGTGCCCCACAGAGGAATGGGCGTGGCGATCTCCAGCACGCGGGCGCCGATGTTCAGGGAGGTGAAGTCCTCGCCGCTAGTCAGCTCTGCGGGGACCGCGCCGAACTTATAGAAGAAGGCCATCTGGCCGAGGTCGCCCAGGGTCAGCTCGTAGAGGAAGACGAGGACGTTCAGGGCGATGAAGGCCCACGTCACATAGGGGCGTCGGCTGCTGGGGACCTCGGGGTCGGACAGGGGGATCAAGAAACGCTCGCTTTCCTAAAGAAGGAGGAAATTCTCCTCCTTCTTCTCTTTACCCTCGTCATGCGGCGCCGCTCGAGATGCTAGGCTCTCTTTCTTCTCGGTGTCCCTTCCTTCTACCAGCATACCAGGCTGAGGTCCGGAGTTCGTTTGCCCAGAGCGAGGGATGGGATTGCTACAATGAGAACGCCAATTCCCAATAGCGAGGAGACCTCTATGTCTGGCCCTCTCTCCGGTCTGCATATCCTGGACCTGACCCGCGTCCTCGCGGGCCCCTTTTGCACCATGCTCCTGTCGGACCTCGGGGCCGAGGTGATCAAGGTGGAGCAGCCGGAGGTGGGCGACCTGACCCGCGGTACGGGGCCGTTCATGAAAGGGGAGAGCTACTATTTCATCAGCGTGAACCGAGGGAAAAAGAGCGTCACCGTGGACTTTTCCAAGGAGGAGGGGAAGGAGATCGTCCTGGGGATGGCGCAGAGGTGCGACGTTCTGGTGGAGAACTTCGTTCCCGGGACGATGGCGAAGTGGGGCCTGGGGTACGAGGCGCTGCGACAGGTCAACCCGCGGCTCATCTACTGCGCCATCTCTGGGTTCGGCCAGACGGGCCCCTATGCAGGGCGTCCGGCTCTGGACGTGGTGGTGCAGGCCATGGGCGGGATCATGAGCATCACCGGAGAGCCAGGAGGCCCTCCCGTGCGCCCGGGCTCCTCTCTGGGGGACATCGTCGCCGGCCTCTACGCCGCGACGGCCATCCTGGCCGCCGTCTACGAGCGGGACCGGAGCGGCCAGGGGCAGATGGTGGACGTTCCCATGATGGATTGCCAGGTGGCGATCTTGGAGGCGGCCATCGGAAGGTATCTGTGCACCGGCGAGGTGCCTGGCCCGCTCGGGAGCCGTCACCCCACCTTCACCCCTTTCCAGGCCTTCCGCACCGCCGATAGCTGGGTGGTGGCGGCTGTCGTGGGGGGCGTGAACGACATGTGGCCTCTCTTCTGCTCGGCCATCGGGCATGTCGAGATGATCGACGATCCCCGCTTCGCCGACGGGAACCTCCGCACCGAGCACTACGCGGAGTTGGCGCCCATCCTGGAAGCCGCGATGCGGGGGAAGACGACGGACGAGTGGGTGGCGGAGTTCACCGAGATGGGTATCCCGTGCGGGCCGGTCAACACTATCGACCGCGTGGTGCACGACCCCAGCATCCAGGCCCACGGGATGATCGTGGACATTCCGCACAACTCCCTGGGCACGGTGCCGGTCGTGGGCCTGCCTGTCGCGCTGTCCCGAACGCCTGGCAGGCCCCAGGGCGCCCCGCCGGACCTGGGACAGCACACAAAAGAGGTGTTGACGGGTCTCCTGCGCTATTCCCCTGAGAAGGTGGCAGAGCTGCAGCGGAAGAGAGTCCTGTGACGAGTGGTGTCCGCCCTGAGCCTGTCGAAGGGCGAGTGGCCTGGCGTTTTGTTACTCTGAGCGGAACGAAGAGTCTAGCAAGGTGCTGAAAAAGGGGAGTGCAGAGGGGCGAAGCCCCTTTGCCGGGGGTCTGGGGGGGTGCCCCCCAGATATAATTTGGGGCTTGTATACTTGACGCAGTCCTTGCGTCAAGTATACAAGCCCCCTTCGATGCGTAGTTCGTTCTCTTCCAAATGCCGTTCCTGTCAGGTGTCCAACCCGCGGGAAACTGAAAACATCGCCCCCCTGCTTCTCCCCCAGGTACAGAGAAGATGTCCCCAAGGCGCTCCGCGCAATCTCTTAGACCGCACAGCACGCGAGTGCCCGTCCTCCGGTCAAGTCGGGCGACAAGGGGCGACCAGCCCTCTCTGATCCTCTGCGCACGAAGGACCTGCCACTCTAAGATCATCGCCTCGATTTCTTGCGACGAGCCATTGGGCACTTCCACCGTGCTTTCGACCTGTTTCAGCGCCCCAAGGGGTTCGCCTTCACCTTTCATCAGCTCTCCAGTTCACCCTCCGTTGCGTATTGACGTGAGCTTGCAGGATACTGTCTCCGTAGCTCTCAATATTAGCGCCGCACCAGGTCCCGCTCCAGAGTGAACCGAAAAGGAGTAATTGCGTAACGTTCGTCACTACGAGCGAGCACAGCGAGTAGGGAATTCGCTATACTCCCCCTAGCTTGTCAGCGAGGTGACTCATGCAGGTCACGTCTCATGTCTACGTCATGCACTACGATGACGGCGCCGTCGGACACCCCGGCGGCAGCAACAACTACTTCGTCGGCGATCCGAAGGAGGAGATGGTCCTCATCGACACGGGGGACCACCAGAAGGTCTGGACCCAGAAGGTCCTGGACTACTGGCGGAAGCTGGGCCGGCCTAAAATCGGCGCCATTCTCATCACCCACGGCCATGGCGACCACACCGGCGGTCTCGACCGCATCTACGAGGCCACGCGTGCCTTGGTCCGCTGCCATCCCAAGCTGGCCGAGCGGCTGCGGGTCGTGGTGGGTGAGAAGGCTGTCGTCCCCCTCCGCTCCACGGAGGTCATTCGGACGGGAGGGGGAGCCACTCTCCGGGCCCTGTTCACCCCTGGCCACGAGGTGGATCACGTCTGCTACTACCTAAGGCAGGACCGTGTCCTGTTCACCGGCGACACCATCCTCGGCGCCTCCTCTTCCAGCGTGCGGGACCTGTCCAGCTATATGAAGTCCTTGCAGCTCCTGGCCCGCTACCGGCACGACACCATCTGCCCCGCTCACGGCCCCGTGGTGCCGTCTCCTCGCGGCGCCCGCCTCGTCCAGTGGTACATCAACCACCGCAACGAGCGGGAGCAGCAGGTCCTGGCCGCTCTGCGCAAGGGAATCGCCGACGTCTCCGAGATGGTGCGGGACATCTACCCGCGCAACCTGAAGCGAGGGCTGGTGCACTCTGCGGAGGGGAATGTCCAGACCCATCTGGAGAAGCTGGTCAAAGAGGGCAGGGTGGCGGAGACGCCACCTCGCTACGTCCTGAAGAAGAAGTAAAGCTCGGCGGTGCGGAACGTCTTCCAGCCCCCTGCCCATCCTGAAAGGTCTCAAGAGACAGGGGGCTATCCCCTGTAACCCCCGCCGAAAGGGCTTCCGCCCTCTCCGGACTCACTCGACGGTCACGAGGTCTCTTTGAGGATCGCCTGGGGCAGATCCAAGTTGACGACCACGTTCTCCTGGTGGTCACGGACGACAATCATCTCGATGCCATCGGAGCCGCTGAGGTTGATCTCCTGGTGGATGATCCGTGGGGGCACATGGACGAAGTCGCCGGGCCCCGCCTCGATGCTCCGGTCCAGCAACGCGCCGAAACGAAAGCGGGCGTGACCTTTGATCATGTAGATGCCCGACTCGGCGTCGCCGTGGTGGTGGGCCCCCGAGCGCACACTCGGGGCCAACGTGACGAACCCGACCCACAGGTTCTGGGCACCCACTGTCTGCGCGGCAATGCCGGCGTAGCGATTCATGCCAGGAGTCTGCCCTGGGTCCAGCGTCAGTTCGCTGGCCCGGACGACCTGCAGCCCGGCCTTGCCGCGGGGAGGCATCAGCGCTCCTCTTCGCTCAACACACGGGCCGTCGGCATGTGGATGCTCACCGGCTCTAGGTAGACGGGGGCCACGGCGGTCGTGCCGGGCAGGAGGTGCGAGACAGCCATCTTGAGGGGCTCCGTGGCCAAGTCCAGGAAAACGGGGTAGAGGTCATCGTGGTGGGCGGCCAGCAGGACTTTGGGCCGATAGAGCTCCACCAGAGGCAGGGTCCGCTCGTCGAGCTGGCGCCGGACCAGGGGCCGTCCGATGAAGCCGACGATGGCCGCGTCCACGCCTCCCAGGGAGCCGAAGTACTCCTGCTCCTCCTTGCTGATAGGGCCGGCGCTATCCCTGTAGACTAGGCGGAAGTCGCCGATCTCGAAGACAAGGCACATGGTGGCCTCTTCCATCACTCGCTTGTCCATGCTGCCGCGAGCGGAGACGGAGTTGTAGTGAGCCTGCTCCTCAGGCGTCAATGGACCCTGGTCCTCCTCCCACTTCTCTCGGGCCTCCCGCAGGATTTGAATGTTGGGCATGGGAGCAGGCTCGTCCTCGTCTGCCAGAAGGTGGAAGCCGTGCAGCACCCGGACCCTATAGTCGCCGAAATCTACCAGGTCACCCGACTCCAGACCGGTGAGTCCCAGGGTCTGCTTGGCGGGCAGGCCCTCCTTGATCACGACGTTTGCGGCGATGGGGTGGCCAACGACCGTGGCGCCGGTCCGACCCGCCACGTAGGCGGCGTCGGCGATGTGGTCGTAATGAGGATGGCCGATGAAGATCTGCTCGGCGCGCACCACCTCTTTGGGAGTGAATCCCAAGGGGCGCATGCGGGGGCCGCGGTCATAGAAGCAGTCCAGCAGCAGGACGTGGTCGCCGAAGGTCACTTCGAAGTTCGCTGTCCCCAGCCAGCGCAGGGTCACCACGTCCGGCCGAGGGTCCGGCCGGCCGCCCAGCATGGCCGGGGTTCCGAAAGCTGCCCGGTTTCCCCCGTGAGTGAACCGATATCTCGATGCCATGGTGCCCCCCGAGTGTGTGCTCTTATCTGGTGAAAAATCACCAGACGCGACCATGCCATGGTATGCGAGAAAGTGAAGGCTCGCAAGTCGCGGCAGAGGAGGGGGAGCCCTGAGACCTCACCACCGAGGACCACCGTGCTGGTGGCCTTGACATTCCACCTAACTGGAAGGTTTATCATACAAGCAAATGATAGAACCTAGGGATGGTGGGTGACGGAATGAAGATCGGCGAGTTGGCGAGAGAGGCAGGCGTCACGGCCAAGACAGTCCGCTACTACGAGCAACTGGGCCTCCTGGAGGAGCCTCCCAGGACCGAGGCGAGGTACCGCATCTATGGGCCGGCGCACGCGGAGCGCCTGGAGTTCATCGTTCAGGCGAAGCGGCTGGGGCTCTTGCTGGGGGAGGTCCGCGACATCTTGACTTTGCATGAGCAAAGACAGGCTCCCTGCGTCCATGTCTTGGCCCTGCTGGATCAGAAGCTGGAGCAGGTCCAGGCGATCATGGAGGACCTCCAGCAGTTCCAAAGGGAGGTCCGGCGCCTCAAGGCCGAGTCGGAGAGGCGCCTTGCGGGATTGCCCGTCGGCGCCCGCATCTGCGGCATCATCGAACAAGGCATCCATGCTCGAGGCGAGGTGGCCCTGGCCTGGCTGGAGGGCAGGGGAAAGGCCAGAAAGGACCGCTTGAGCCCTCGCCCATCTTGACTTTCCCTTCGTCAGGAAGGTGTAGGCTGGGCGCGAAGATAGAATGAAAGGGGAGGGTGATTGCTGAGATGGCGCGGTCAATCGGGGCGGGAATACTTCCGATCGAGCCTGGGTACCTTGTCGCGGCGCTCCTGGTCTTCCTCGGTGGGTGCGCGCAGGACATGGGCTCCTCGACTGCCCCCGTGGCCACCTCTCCGACCACCGGGCAGATGACCATGACGGAGGCCGCGCCGCCGAGCGTCCCCCCCGTCAAGGGGTTCTACAATGAGCGAGAAATCTGGTTCATTCACACCGAAGCATCGGACAGTGGCGTCGCAGCGATGTTGACAGCCATGATGGACTCCAAAGTCTTGCTGGTGTCCTCCCTGGCTGGCGTGGCTCCCTCTTTGCTCGCTGACGTCTTCGTCTTTACGAACGGGGTTACGGGCGGTGGCCCCTTCGGCTTCCAACCGGACGTCTTCGATCGCGCGCCAGGTGACGAGGGTTACACACCTCTGCGAGTCGTGAATTTAGTGGCATGGAAGAAGGAGGGTACTTCGCCGCGGGAACTGAGGTCCGCGGAGGAGGTGCGAGTGGCAGAGTCTCGGGGAGAGGTTACCATTACACGCCCGGGCGCCGTGGTGAACATGCCCATCCTCACATGGCCGGGGGGCCACAGGTAGCGCGGACGCTTTGGCGGCAGCGGGGCGTACTTTTGGAGGACGAACAATGAAGCGGTTTCTTCGTACGGAGGAATACATCCTGGCTGCGTTGAGCAGTCTGCTCCCACTGCCCTGGTGATGAGTGGTGCCAGGCCTGCTCGGGCTGCTGGGGGCCAGCAGCAGCGGGGCGGCCATGGTACCTGCGTTGCAGGTGCTGACCTGGCCCTTCCTGGGCCTTACGACTCTCACCCTGAGTTGGGGTTGGTACCGCGCCCTGGGTCACAGGGGGTGGCGCTCTCTCTGGGGTAGACGCAGCGTCTTGCTCCTCGTGGCCTCTACTAGCCTCAGCGCACTTCTCTGGGGGCTGCGCTTCGCCGGACTCCTCGGGGCACGGCCCTGGTGACATGACCTCTCCCGACCGCTCATATCCTTCTCGGCCTGTGACTTGAGGCTGCCCTGCCGTCATGGTATCCTAGCGCCTAGTTCGAGAAATCACGAATGGAGGGGGCTCCGGTGGTTTCAGCGTCCAATGATGCGCTGCGCGCTCAGGTCCGCGGCATCCTGGAGAAGTACCGCGGCCACAAGGGCGCCCTCCTCATGGGCCTCTTGGACGTCCAGTACACCCTGGGCTACGTGCCGGAGCTCACCGTCCAGGAGGCGGCGGAGGTCCTGAACGTCTCTTTCCCCGAGGTGTGGGGCGTCCTCACCTTCTACGCCGACTTCAAGGTGGGGAAGAAGGCCGACCATCTCATCGACGTGTGCATAGATACCCCCTGCCATGTCGAAGGCGCCGAGCGTATCTGGGAGGCGCTGGAACAGGCAGCAGCCCAGGGGACGGACTCCCCTCGTTTTGAGCTCCGGCGCGTCTCCTGCCCGCGCCTGTGCGCCAAGGCCCCGGTCATCGCCCTCGACCAGCAGTGGAAGGGAGAAATGACGGTAGAGAAGGCGGTGAAAGTCGCCTCCGACCTTCCTTGACGACCAAGAAGGGGACTCCATGCCATCGGCAGCCTACGAGAAACTGAGGGAGCGGGCCTGGAAGGCCTGGCAGCCCTGGGAGGAGAGCACGATGCCCCGCGTCACCGTGGGCATCTCCGCCTGCTCCCTCTCCGTCGGAGCGGGCGAGACCCTTGCTGTCATTCGGAGCGAGGTCCAGCGTCTGGGGCTGGAGGTCCGCATCATGGAGGTGGGGGACATCGGCTTCTGCTGGGCGGAGCCCGTTGTGGGGGTTGCGCACCCCGGGGAACCCTTCGTCCTCTACGGGCCGGTGGCGCCGGAGATCGCTGCCCGCTTCGTCGCCGACATCCTGGTTGCTCGTCTCCCGAGACGAGACGTGGCCCTCGGCACGATGGGAAAGGGAACGGTCGAGGGGATTTCCCCGCTCTCAGACCAGCCGTGGATGCGACACCAGCGCCGCCTGGTGATGAAGAACTTCGGGATCATCGGGCCCGGCAACCTGGACCACTATGTCGCCAAGGGCGGGTATTGGAGCTTCGACAAGGCGCTCTTCGAGATGAAGCCCGCCCAGGTGATCGACGAGGTCAAGGCCTCCAACCTCCGGGGCCGTGGGGGAGCCGTTTTCCCCACCGGCACCAAGTGGGGCTTCATGACCAACGCTCCGGCCCCCAAGTACCTGGCTGTGAACGGGGAGGAGGGCGACCCCGGCGCCTTCACCGACAAGGGTATCGTGGAGAACGACCCCCACATGCTCCTGGAAGGTGCTCTCATCTCCGCCTATGCCATGGGCTGCACCAAGACATTCATCCACATCCGCGCCGAGTATTTCCTGGCTGTCGAGCGTCTGCGCCGCGCGGTGCGGGAGCTGGAGGAGGCGGGCCTGGTGGGCCACCACATCCTCGGCTCCGAATTCAGCCATGAGATCGAAGTTGAGGCCACGGGCCATGCTTACATTTGCGGCGAGGAGACAGCGCTCATGGAGTCGGTGGAGGGGAAGCGCGGCGCCCCCCGGCCCAGGCCTCCCTTCCCCGCTCAGTACGGCATCTTCGGCCGCCCCACCAACGTGAACAACGTGAAGACTATCTCCTATGTGCCCGCCGTGCTTCGCATGGGCGCTGACGCCTTCCTCAAGTTGGGCACCCAGAACGCCTCCGGTACCGCCATGCTCTCGCTCTCCGGCCACATCAACAAGCGCGGCATCGCGGAGATACCTGTTGGCCTCAACCTCAAGACCGTGATCGAGGATGTGGCGGGCGGCGTACGCAACGGGAAGAAGGCCAAGGCGCTCCAGTGCGGCGGCCCCCTCGGCGGCCTCATGGCCGCGACCGAGATGGACATGATCGCCGAGTTCCAGGCCATGACCGCCAAGAGCTCTCCCCTTGGCTCCGGCGGCAT
>JACQUM010000026.1 GCA_016210295.1 Chloroflexota bacterium
CCCCGAACCCCCTGCCAAAGAGGGCATCACTCTCTGGACTCATCCCTGAGGAAATCGTTAGGGGGAGGTAGTGGTGAGGCCCGCGCGGCGGAGGCGGTAGCGCTCGCCTGCCAGGAGGGCCCGTTTGCGGACACGAAGGTTCTTGGGCGTCACCTCCAGGAACTCGTCGTCGGCGATGAAGTCAAGGGACTCCTCCAGGCTCATGACGATGGGCGGCGTAAGCTTCACGGCGATGTCCGACGTTGAAGCGCGGACGTTGGTCTGTTTCTTCTCCTTACAGATGTTGACGTTCATGTCGGTGTCGCGGGCGTGGAAGCCCACGACCATGCCCTCGTAGACCGGTGCTCCGGGTTCGACGAAGGTGAGGCCACGCTCCTGGGCGTTGCTCAGTCCATAGCTGGCGACGATCCCTGCCTCCGAGGCGACCAGGACTCCCGACCGCGTGGAGCGGACCTCTCCCCGGCGGGGTTCGAAGCCCAGGAGGACCGTGCTCATCACGCCGTCACCGCGGGTGGCCCGCAGAAAGAAGCTGCGAAAGCCGATGACGCCGCGCGTGGGGACCTTGAACTCCATGTGAGTAGTCCCCTGGCCGTCGCTCCGCATGTCTTGCAGGAGGGCGAGGCGGGCGGCCAGCTCCTCGGTGAGGGTGCCGACGTACTGGTCGGGCGTGGAAAGGGTCAGGACCTCGTAGGGCTCCAGCGTGATGCCGTTCACAATCTTGATGACGGCGGTGGGCCGGGAGACCTGGAACTCCATCCCCTCCCGGCGCATCTTCTCAATAAGGATGGCCAGGTGGAGCTCCCCGCGCCCGGCCACGAGGAAGACGTCGGCGCTATCCGTCTCCTGGACGCGCAGGGCGACGTCGGTCTGGAGCTCTTTGAAGAGGCGAGCCCGCAGCTCGCGGGAGGTGGCGGCGCGTCCCTCTCGCCCGGAGAATGGGGAGGTGGAGACGCCGACGGTCATCTCCACGGCGGGCTCCTCGACAGTGATGGGTGGCAGGGCCTCCGGCCGGTCGGGCGCGGCCAGGGTGTCGCCGATGGCGCTGTCGAGCATCCCGGCGATGGCGACGATGTCGCCCGCTAGGGCCTCGCTGACCTCGCGGCGCTCCAGCCCGTAGAAGGTGAAGAGACGCTCCACCGATCCGGGCGTCTGGACTCCGCTGGCGGCGATGCGCACCACCGAGTCCCGTGGGCGGAGGCGCCCTCGAAAGATGCGGCCAATGGCTAACTGGCCCAGGTAGTTGTCGTAGGCGAGGGCGGCGGCCTGGAACTGGAAGGGGCCTTCGGGATCGCCGCCGGGAGGCGGGACGTGGGCCAGGATGGCGTCCAGGACCGGTTGAATGCTCTTTGGCTCGTCTCCCAGCTCCGCCACGGCGTAACCGTCCCGGGCGTCGGCGTAGAGGATGGGGAAGTCGAGCTGCTCGACGTCGGTGGCGAGGGCCAGGAACAGGTCTTGGATCACCTCGGCTACCTCTTTAGGCCGGGCGGCCGGCCTATCGATCTTGTTGATGATGACGATGGGCCGGAGCCCCCGCTCCAGGGCCTTCCGGAGGACAATCCGGGTCTGCGGCATAGGCCCCTCCACGGCGTCCACCACAAGCAGGAAGCCATCAGCCATGTTGAGGACGCGCTCTACCTCGCCGCTGAAGTCGGCATGGCCGGGCGTGTCGATAATGTTGATCTTGACGCCCCGGTACTCGATGGCGGTGTTCTTGGCCAGGATGGTGATGCCCTTCTCCCGCTCCAGCTCGTTGGAGTCCATGATGAGGGTGCCTACCTGCTGGTTTTCGCGGAAGACGCGGGACTGCTTGAGGAAGGCGTCCACCAGGGTGGTCTTGCCGTGGTCGACGTGGGCGACGATGGCGACGTTGCGGATGTTGGTGTTGCTCATAGCTGAGGGCCTAAAAAAGCTGGCCTCGAGGCCAGCACCATGGTCAGTCTACCACAAGGAACGACCCACGTGTGAGACCTAGCCAGAAACTCGATGCCGCGTCGGCTCGCAGCCCGCTCTAGCAGGGTGATGAAAAACTCCTTCGACCATCCCCCTGTCCCCCTTCCTGGCCAGGAAGGGGGTAAGAAATGTATCTGGGGGACACCTCCAGACCCCTGCCAAAGGGGCTTCGCTCCTCTGGACTCCCCTTTTTCAGCAGCGCGCTCTAGATCTTCGCTCCGCTCTCGCGCAGGATGCGCCTGAGCACCATGTGCAGGATGCCGCCGTGGCGGAAGTACTCCACCTCGATGGGAGTGTCGATGCGGACGCGGACCTTGAAGGTGGTGACCTTGCCCTCCTTGCTCCGGGCTGTCACGGTCGCCTCCTGGCCGGGCTTCAGGCCCTGAGCGACGCCGGTGATGTCGAAAGTTTCGGCGCCGGTGAGGCCCAGGCTCTGGGCGTTCTGGCCGGAGAGGTACTGGAGGGGCAGGACGCCCATGCCCACGAGGTTGCTGCGGTGGATGCGCTCGAAGCTCTCGGCGATGGCCGCCTTCAAGCCGAGGAGGTTGGGGCCCTTGGCCGCCCAGTCGCGAGAGCTGCCCGACCCGTACTCCTTGCCGGCCAGGACTATCAGCGGGACGCCCGCCGCCTGGTACCGGATGGAGGCGTCGAAGATGGTCGTCGTCTCGCTTGTGGGGAAGTAGACGGTCCAGGGGCCCTCTCTCTCAGGGGTCAGCTTGTTCCGCAGGCGGACGTTGGCGAAGGTGCCGCGCATCATCACCTCGTGGTTGCCGCGCCGGGCGCCGTAGGAATTGAAGTCCGTCGGTTGGACGCCCTTGGAGACCAGGTACTGGCCGGCGGGGCTTTTGGGAGAGATGTCTCCCGCCGGGGAGATGTGGTCGGTGGTCACGGAGTCGCCCAGGGAGGCAAGCGCCCGGGCTCCCGCGATGTCGCGGAGAGGCGGCGGGTCTTTGGGCATGTTCTGGAAGAAGGGGACCTCGCGGACGTAGGTGGAGTCCGGCTCCCACGCGTACAGGTCTCCCTGGGGGACGGGAAGGGTGCGCCACTCCTCGTCCCCTTCGAACACCTCGCCGTAGCGCCGCGTGAACAGCTCAGGGTTGAGAGAGGCGGCCACGGCCTCCCGAATCTCTTGCTGGGAGGGCCAGATGTCCCGCAGGTAGACGGGCTGGTGGTTGGGGTCTAAGCCCAGGGGCTCGTTCACGAGGTCGATGTCCACCAGTCCGGCAAGGGCGTAGGCGACGAACAGCATGGGTGAGGCCAGGTAGTTCGCCTTGACCTGGGGATGGATGCGGCCCTCGAA
>JACQUM010000019.1 GCA_016210295.1 Chloroflexota bacterium
ATAGAGAATCAGGGGGGGGGACACCCTCCTTCGACAAGCTCAGGACAGGCGCTGAAACCCCTGCCCGAAGCGAAGCCGAAGGGTCGAAGGGTGAGCGCATCAAACGTACCGGCTGCTCACGCCCCAGCGCTCGGAGTGCTGACGCCGGAGGTCGCCGAAGGCACGCTGGTACTCTGGGGATTCGATGGGGTCCGTGCTCATGATGAAGGCGTCCTCCCCGTTGTCCTGGTAATACCCCTTCCGCCGGCCCACGATCTTGAACCCGTATTTCTTGTACAGGTTCTGGGCCACGGTGTTGGAGACGCGGCACTCCAGGGTCACCAGCCGGGTCTTGTGGAGATGGGCGAGCTCCGTGGCGCCAATGAGGAGCAGCTCCCCGATTCCCTTCCCGCGATGCGACTCCTTGGAGGCTATGCTGGTAATGTGGGCTTCGTCCACCATGAACCAGACACCCACGAAACCGACTAGGAGGTCCGCCTCCGCCGGCTGTGGTGGGGCAGGGCGGGAGAAGAGCCTCCGGACGAGGGCGCCGACCTTGCCGAGGCCTAGGGGAAGAGACGCGACATCCTGGCTGTTCGTGAGAGCGCCGATCGCCTCGTTGACCTCCCGCTCCGTCGCCTGGGTGTCCCAGGCCACCAAATAGCGGGCGATGCTGCTCTTGAGCTCGTGACGGAAAGAGGTGGGAGGCCAGGTGGTTGGGAAGGCTTCGCGCTCCAGGGCGGCCACTTGAGGGATGTCCGGCTCCCGCATGGGGCGGAGAGCGTACCGCATCTGATTATCGTCGGCCATGCTTAGACTTCCCTCCTCTAATATTCTACGCTATCGCCACAGGTGCTTACCTTTCCTCTTGCTTCCTCGTTATTTACAATGCGAGAGGTAGAGCATGGACGCGCTGATGGAGAAAGGGACCTCTCGCGGTGAATCGGTCCGACGATGACGTTCAGGAGGTCGTGCGGAGAGCCCAGGCGGGCGACGAAGCGGCCTTTTCCGACCTCTATGAGAGGTACGTGGACCGTGTGTACCGGTACGTCGCCCTGCACGTAGGGCCCGGTGCCGACGCCGAGGACATCACGGAGGAGGTCTTCTTGAAGATGCTCCAGGCCATTGGCGGCTACCGCTGGCGGGGAGTCCCCTTCTCGGCGTGGCTCCTTCGCATCGCCCACAACCTGACCGTCGACTTTTGGCGGCGGCAAAAGGTGCGGGCGACGACCTCTCTGGAGGAGGTCTCCCCTGGCTCTCTGGTCAGCGACACGGACCTGGAAGGCTCCTTGGTCTTCTTATCAGACAACCTCGACCTGAAGGTGGCGATGGAACGCCTCACGCAAGCTCAGAGACAGGTGCTGGCGCTGCGGTTCGGTGCAGACTTATCGGTGACGGAGACAGCCAAGGCCATGGGACGAAACGAGGGAGCGGTCAAGGTGCTGCAGCACAACGCCATTCGCTCTCTGCGGCGCATCATGACGGGGCGGGCGGAGGAGTGAGCGGGATGGCTCGTCGGCCCATCGAGGACATCCTGGACGAGTGCCTGGACCGGCTCCAAGCCGGCGAGTCTGTGGAGGCATGCCTCGCCCGCTATCCTGCCGAGGCCGCGGAGCTGGAGCCTCTCCTCCGCACGGCCTCGACGTTGACGATGGCCCGTCTTCAGCCCCGACCTGAGTTCCGCCAGACGGCCAAGTACCGGTTCCAGGGGGCCGTTCGCCTGGAGAGGGAGCGCCGAGCCGCGCGCGCCGGGTGGGCAAACGTCCTCTCCCTTCCCTGGGTCCGCACGTGGATAGGGGCCGCCGCTGCCGTCCTTGTCCTTTTCGTCCTCGGCAGCGGGACCATGATTGCGTCGGCGGACAGCCTGCCGGACCAGCCTCTCTATCCCGTCAAGCGCTTCGTGGAGCGCGCCCAGCTCGCCCTCGCCCCTTCCGAGACGGAGCGCGCCGATCTTCACCTGCGTCTCGCCGATCTTCGCGTCCGCGAGATAGCCGCCATGGTTCGGACTGGTAAGGCGAGCGAAGTAGACCGCCTGCAGCAGGACCTGGTGCGTAGCATCGAGATGGCCCGGTCAGAGGCTGGCGTCTCATCGGCTTTGGCCGCCGCTCCGGTTCAAGAGGCCGCCAGAGGCGCACCTGCCGTGGCCCCGCAGCCCCAGGCTGTGATTACTGCGACCCCGGCGGCAGGCGAAGAGAAAGGGGGGCCGGTGCCCCCGGGTCGTGCCGCCTCCCTGGACGAACGCCAGCGGGCCTTCTTCAAGCAGCTGCAGGAGCGGGCAAACCGCAATCTGGCTATCCTCCACCTGCTGAAGAACCAGGCCTCCGAGAGGGCCAAGGACGCCCTGGACAGGGCGTTCACCCTCTCAGAGGCGGGCTATCGAGAGGCTCTCCGCTCGACCAGCGAGGAGCCAGAGCAGACCGACCTCTTGCCAGCCATGACCCTGCTCCGCGCGCCGGCAGTCCGAGAGCATGGCGAGTGGTGGGTCGCTGGAAAGAGAGTCATCGTCACGCCAGATACCCTGGTCAACGATGGCATGACGCCCGGCAAGCTCGTAGTCGTTGGCGGGCTGCTCCGTCCCGATGGTGCTGTTCTTGCCCTCTTCGTCACCGTGATGGACGAGAAGCCGGCGCCCTCGGAGCGGGTGGAGCTTCAGGGCATGGTCCACAAACTGGAGAATGGTCTATGGCTCATCGACGGCCACCGGGTGCGGCTCGCGCGGGAGACGAAAGTAGAGGGGGCCCTGGCTCCCGGGCGCTGGGCGGTGGTGGAGGGCTGGCTCGGACGGGACGGCGTCGTTATTGCGAAGGAGATCGACGTGGAGGAAAGCGATGGACCGGTCCCCTTCAAGCCCAGCGGTACTTCCGACGATCAGAAAGACGATCGCCGCCGATAGCCAGTGCCAAGCCTGGAGCCTACGGCTTCGATGTCTGCATCGCCCGTCGCATCAGCAGCCAGCGGGCCAGAGTCACCGCCAGAATGCCCGCCAGGAGGGCTGGCCCGACGCCGGTGAAGTAGCCTAGAGGCTTCAGAGTCGCGTCGCTGATCCAGTATGCGGCGACGTAGCCGCCCGCCAGGACCATCAGCGTTGTTCCCAGCCATTCAACGTAAGGCAGGAGGCGACGGAGCAGAGCGGCCACGGAGCCCTTGAAGAGGGCGGCCCCGACCGTGAGGGCCACCATCACCGTTCCCATCCCCAGCGAGTAGACGATGAACTGGAGGAAGGCTCCGGTGAACCCCGCCTCCGACAGCGCGTTGGAGATGACGACGAGGAAGATCTGGAGGGTGCAGCTCATAGCGGCGATGCCGTAGGCGACGCCGAAGAGGAGGATTGAACCATAGCCCCGGCTGCCTGTCCCCCAGGTAATTCCCAGGTTGGGCAGGCCGATAGACTTCCCCGTGGCCAGCAGATAGAAGCCTCCCATGACCAGGAGAACCCCGACCGCGAGGGCGGCGCCTGGCACAAAGGGAATGATGAACCTTCCACCCAGGGAGATGAGCAGGCCGATGGAGCCGAAGAGGAGGATGAACCCTGCCGTGGCGAAGGCTCCTGCAAGGAGGGCCTTGAGCAGACGCAGAGGGAGAGGGGTCTCCCCATAGCCGGGCTCGCGGATGCCCAGATGGTAGGAGACGTAGGCGGGGAGCATGGCGAAGCCGCAGGGGCTGACCGTCGTCAGCATGCCTGCCTGGAAGGCGAAGAGGACGGGAAGCTCCAGCACGCAAACTCCTTCTTACTCCCTACTATATCGCGATCCGACGAGTGTACTTATAACCTGCGTCGCTGTTTCGAGGAGGTGTGATCCCGAGAGGGAAATTAGCGTCGTGGTCACAATACCTTCTCGATCTCGCCTCGAAGGACCTCGTAGGAGGGCGCAACGCCCCGGTAGACGATCTGTCCCGCTCGATCGATGAGGACGATCGTTCCAAGGTAGATGACTTCAAAGCGGACGGCGACGTCGTTGGCCGGGGTATCGTTGGCCCATAGGACATCTGCTGCTCCCAGCGACCGCCAGTAAGCCCTCCATTGCTCCAAAGTGGCGTAAGGTTGGATGTTCACGGCCACGACTTTCACCCCGCGGCTACTGAATTCCCGCTGTACCTTCCCCAGGACGGGAGCCTCCCGTCCACACGTCGGTCAGCCAGGAAAGGAGAAGTGGAGGGCAACGACTTTCCCTCGCTGCTCCGACAGCCGAAAGTCCCCGTCGAGGGTGGGGAAGGACACGTCGGGAGCGGCGGCAAGGCTACCCCCTTGGTCTCTAGGGACTACTGAAGAGAACAGGGTGTAGGCGATGAAAGCAGCCAGGGCGACGAGGAAAAGCCCGAGGAAGGCATACCTCGTCGAATTGCCTGGACGGGCCCTCCCACTCATCCGCGTCTTCCTCAAAGGCCAGGAGTGGACGCCCCACGCTAGGCGCGGGACGTCCACTCCCTTCTATCTGCCCTAGCAGCAGGTCCCGCCCGAGGGGACCTCGATCTTCTCAACTTTCTTGGCGGTCTTCTTCTCCGTCTTCTGGGAAGCCATGGTTTACCTCCTTTCTCCTTGCCAGTGTCTATGCTTGGCCGCAGGTTTCAGTAACTGGAGCTACGTTAGCCTCTTGTGCCCTCCTCTCTCCTCCCTTGTCGCCGAGGTTTTGGCCTCTTGGCTCTGAAGTTTGGGCAACTCCTCGACATCTTGCGGTGCCCCCTGACTGGCCGAGCCGGGCAACCTCTTCCCCACAACGACCGCGGCCAACGCTCCCAAGAGCGGCACGGCGCAGCAGGCAGTCAGCGCTGCGACCGGGACGATGGCTTCGAACATCGCCTTCCTCCTTCATCCCACGCAGCAGGTCATCACCGACACGTTGCGGCGGAAGGCCAGGGCGGCGGTCTTGATCCCCTCGCTCAAGGTGGGGAAGACGTGGACCGTGTCTATGATGTCGTCCACGGTCAGGCGGAACTTCACCGCCAGGGTGGCCTCGTGGACCAGGTCGGCGGCGTGGGGGGCGACGATATGGACGCCGACGATACGGGCGTCGTTGGGGTCCACCACCATCTTGATGAGGCCCCTCTCCTCCTTGATGGCGTGGGCCTTGGGCAGGTCGGCGATGCGGACCACTCGGCAGGAGCAGACCTTGAGGCGCCGCATCAGCTCCTCCTCGGTGATGCCCACCGAGCCCACCTGGGGGTTGGTGAAGACGGCGTGGGGGACCTCGTCGTAGTTCAGGGTATGCTCTGCGCCTTCCAGGGCGTTGGAGGCCGCCAGGTTCCCCTCCTTGGCGGCCACAGTCTCCAGGGCCAGCTTGCCGGTGCAGTCGCCGGCGGCGTAGATGTGCGGTGCCGCCGTCTGGAAGCGGTCGTTGGTCTCGACGAAGCCGTTCCGGCCTGTCTTCACTCCCGCCTTTTCAAGACCGAGGTCGGCGGTGTTGGCCTGGACGCCTCCCGCCAGGAGAAGCTCCGACACCTTCAAAATGGTAGCTTTTGCGGTAAAGGATCGTCGGCGCTGGGCGCCCTGGCCGCTGCGAAAGGTGATCGCCTTCTGTCCGTCCGCCTCCGCCACGCGCTCGATGGTCACGCCCAGGTGGAACTCGATACCCTCCGCTTCGAGGCACCTCTGCAGCTCCTCGGCCACCTCGGGCTCTTCTCGTGGGAGGATCCGGTCGAGGGCCTCCAGGACGGTCACCTTCGATCCGAAGTGAGCGAACATCTGGGCAAACTCCAGGCCCAGGGGCCCGGCCCCGATGACGAGGAGCGACTCCGGCAGCTCCTCCAGCTCCATGATGGTGCGGTTGGTGAGCCACCGCACCGTGTCCATGCCTTCGACGGGGAGGGGCTTGGGCGAGGAGCCGGTGGCGATGAGGAACTTTTCGCCCTCCAGGACCTCCCCGTTGACCTCCACGTGGGCCGGGTCGATGAAACGGGCTTTTCCCTCGTGCAGCTCCACCAGCCCTTGGAAGCTCGCCAGGACGTCGTAATAGTTGCGCCCGCGCACGGCGTTCACCAGGTCCCGCTTCTCCTGGATGGCGGCGCGGAAGTCGAAGGCGGGCTCGTGGCCATTTCCGATGGCTTTGAACCGGGGCCGGGACGGGTAGTAGAGCTCGTCTCCCACGGTCAGCAGGTGTTTGCTGGGGAGGCAGCCGACGTTCACGCAGGTGCCGCCCAGGGGGAGGCCGGCGTTGATCATGGCCGTCTTGACGCCCAGATCGGACGCCTTGGTGGCTGCGGCGAAGGCGGCGGCCCCGCCTCCGACGATGATGAAGGGGTACTTTCGAGGCATTTTACTTCTCCTCCGCCGACTCTTCGGACTCCAGGACCTGGCAGGAGAGGACGTACTCAGCGTTGTTCATGAGGATGCCATTGCCCAGCTCCAGGATCTGGCGGACGCGCGGGTCTTCGACGGCGTAGTAGACGTTGCGGCCTTCCCGCCGCGCGGTGACGAAAGCGCACCACCGGAGACAGGAGAGGTGGCTGGAGACGCGTCCCTGAGGAGAGCCGATGGCCTCCACCAGCGCGGAGACGGTCTTCTCACCGTCGAGGAGAAGGGAGAGGATGCGAATGCGGGTGGGGTCTCCTAAACCGCGGAAGAAACGAGCGGCGATCTCGGACGCCGGACGGGTGACAGGAATGGGACTTACAGCAGCTTCGACCATGATGTCCTCCAAGGTCACAAAATTGCCTCATATACGCACATGCGTATATTAGATGGGGGATGTTCCGTTGTCAAGCAGCTAGCGATGTCCCCAGCTCGTCGGGGTACACGCGGTCGGGCACCTCCAGGAAGACGTAGCCGCCGCAGCGACGGCACCGTAACCCTAGTCGCTGTTCTACCGTACAGCGGGCCCCGATATCAGGCCTCAGGGGGAGAGGTGCCTTGATCTTGGCGCGTAGCTGGGCCTCGGTCTCGGCGACGATCTCCCCGCAGACTCGTCGGCAGGCGATGCACTTGAGCTCGGCTAGGAAAAGCATCTTAGCTAAACCACCTCCAGAACTCCCACCACCGGCGCTCTTCTCGCTGGGGGAGCGCCGTCGCCCGGCGAACGCTCGGACCACCCGTCTCTCGCGACGTGGCCACGGCGGGCATGGGCATCATCTTCATCATCTCCCTGAGACCCTGTTGGACGGGCGGGACGAACTCCGGCATGAGCGACTGAAGGACCTGCACCTCTTTCATGGCTCTCTCCGAGGGCATCTCCTTGAGAAGGGCCATATGGGTTGCCATGAGGGCCATCCGCGTGGCCTCGGGGAACTCGAAGAGGAGCTCCGTCCGGGTCTTGACAAGGGCACGGGCATCGCCGTTGGCGAGGGTGCCCAGCGCCTCCATCATCTGCCGCATGGCGTTCCTGCGGTCGGCCTCGGCCATCTCGGCGAACATCTTGAGCCGCTCCCGCATCATTGTGCGCCGCTGGGCTTCGGGCATCTGGGCCAGGGCCTTCATCATATCCTTCATGTCCATCACCATGGGATTCCTCCTTTCTAGGGCTCGTGGTTGGCGTCGCTCTGACCTATTCCTTGTCTGGGGCGGTCCATGATGTGGCATCTCACCTCCTTTGGTCATCTGCTGTCTCCGGGCCGCTCGGAGACGGCAGGTAACATTCGTCCAGGAACTGGCACACCTCGTCCACCAGCTGGAGCTTCAGGCACTCTTGGGCCGAGAGGTATCGCTCTCTTCCCGCGTAGATGAAGCGCCGCCACCATGAAGGAGAATGTAGACCGGTGCGACGGTGGAATAGCTCGGCGGTCATCCCTTGGTAGAGGTCGGCGAGCTTCTTGATATCCGTGAACACTTCGCTGTCCCGCCCGCTCACTTGCCAGGAGGAGCTGTGCAGCATCATGGTCGAGAAATACCCCATTCTCCTTTGGTCTCCCGCCTCGAAGATGACGGCGCCCATGGAGTAGGCATAACCCAGGATGACCGTGTCCACGGAAACGCCCAACTCTCGCTTGACCTTGTACATCATCTCGATCATGGCGAAGCCCGCCCCTACCGAGCCACCGCCGCTGTTGATCAGCACGGTGATTCGGCTCCCTGGCACCTCGACCAGGGCGTTGGCCATGGCCCAGAGGGCGGCGCAGAACTGCCCTGCTTCAGCCTCGTCGATGGCTTTGAACAGGTAGTAGGTGCCAGCCTGCCCAGGCAGGTCTTTTGGCTGCGCCAGAAGAGGAGCTTCTCGCTTGGTTTCAGGAATATTAACCATTACATACTCCTTTCCCTCATCACGCCATCATGGTGGCCATCTTCTCCATCATCATGCGGCGCTGGTCTTCAGGAAGCTGTGACACTGCGCCCATCATGTCAGCCATCCTTGTGACCCGGTGCTCCGGCTTCAGTTTGCCCAGTGCTGCTGCCTGGGCCTCCATCATGGCGTTCCGCTGCGCCTGAGGCAGCTCGGCGAGGATTCGCAGCATGGATTGAGTGGTAGCTGCTCGCAGCTCGGGACCTACCTCGGCCAAGGCCCGGTTCATACTGACCATGTATCCTGTGCGCCTCTTAGAAGGCATGGTCAGCAGGCCCTCGGTCATCATCTTCCGCACGAGCCTCTCTCGGTGCTCGGGCGTCTGGCTCGGAAGGATAACCGCCGCCATCTGGCCCACGATGGCGTGTCGCTGGTAGTGCTGGACGAGGACTCGTAGAGGCACCAGGACGGTCAGTCCCCAGAGGAACAGGGCCGCTCCGACCCAGTTCCAGGGCCCAACGATGACCCCTTTGATCCCAGGGATGATGAACCCGCTGGCCGGCCAGCGGGCGGGCTCGTGGCCGCCCCCGTGCCCCGCAGCCTCCTCCAAGGCATGGAGGCGCTCAGCACTCTCGATGGGCACGTAGCCCGCGTGCTTCACGTCCCCTAGTTCCGTGTCGACGATGGACATGAAGCTCCACATGAGGACCGCAACCCCGAGCACGAGGACGAGGTGCTTGAGGACAGACTGGCCGACAGTCTCGACGATGAAAGGGTCCCCGGTCAGTCTCTTCAAGGCCCCCCGGACACCGATCAAGAGAAAGGCTCCCACCGCCATGCCCAGCAAGGGCACCCAGGTGTAGCCGTGGAGGACGTGATGGGAGGTGACGAAGGGGCTCCAGCCTTTGAAGACGTTGTGGAAACCGAAGCCAATGGCGAGGATGCTCGCGACAAGCCAGCCCTCCCGAACGATGGTGGCGCCCCATCCACCCCAGGTGCCGTCCCGCAGTCGGCGCATGCGCAGGAGAAGCTTGAACATACCCCGCAGTGGGATGAGAGGGATGATCCCCAGGGCCACCGCGAACAGAATCGCGTACCAGTCCCACGTGGGGATGGGGACAGGGACCCCCTCGGGAGGAGGATGGCCCACGAAATAACGGAGACCTAGGACCAGCGAGAGGATGCCGCCGACCAGGACGCGACCGTCTCCGAAGAGGAGATCGGGACGGAAGAACGTGGGCAACGGCCTGCCAATGGCCGGCTGAAGGCCCGCGAGGAAGCCGAGCAGGGAGATGTCGATAGGGAGGAAAAGAAAGATGGATAGCTTCACAGGGTAAGGCCACTGGCTCCCGAGGGCGAAGCCCGTGAAGGGGATGTAGGCCATGCTGATGACGCCGAGGATAAAGAGCGGAGTGCGATAGGAAAGATACGGGGCTTTGAAACGCCTCCCCACGGGCCAGAGCATGATAACGGTGACCGTGGCCCAGGGGAGAAGCATCCATAGATAGTCTCTTCCGGTGAGGAGATAGGCGGCGATGAGGCCGGTCCCGAGAAGCGCCAGCACGGGCAGCAGCTGGCGAGCGGAATCGGCGAAGAGGGGAAGGCGCGATTCCTTGGCCTGGAGCACGTGGCGGTGGATGAGGAGAAGGACAAAAGCAGCCACGCCCGCTAAGAGGATCAGGATGGCTGGCGCCAGGGGCCAGGGCCACGGAACCGTTTGACTAACAATCGAGGCGGTGGTCGTTGTGACCGTGTCGGGCATCAGCATTGAACCCTTCATTCATTGCGATAGAATATACGTCTATCCGTATATTACACCGATTTTCTAGCCTGTCAAGGGCGCTTTTGACCTCTTCCTCCCCTAGTCTGGCGTCCTGAACCGTGCCACACAGGTTGGCGCGGAAGGGTGGCTCTCTTCTGCCTTCCCTCCAGGCCACCGTTGTCCTGAGGAGCCAGACGGTCAGAGATGATCGAACGAACGGCAGAGGGGGTGCCCGCCAGCGGCGGGCGCCCCCTCTGCCTTGTAATGAGTGCTTGAGGAGCCGCCTAGACCGTGGCGGCGGCGCGCTCCTGGGTGGCGCTCAGTCCCATGCGGCGGGCCATGATGACCTTGTGGACCTCGATGGTCCCGATGGGGTGGGTGGCGATGCTGCTCCTCTGGTGCTGCTCGATGTAGGCCCGGACAGGAGCCTCCTTCTCATCGTCCATCAGGGCGTAGAGGCCGCACGTCTCCAGGTTGAGCTGTGCCTGGCGCAGCTGCCGGAAGGTCTTGGTGTGGACGGAGAGCTGGGAGCCTTCGTAGTTGCCGAACTGTTTGGTGACACGCTGGGAGAAGTTGCGCATCTGGAAGAGGCGGTTGACGTTGACGCCGATGTACAGCTCGGCGTAGCGGTCTCGCACAAGAGGGTCACCGGCGAGGGGGCTCCCGTTTTTGGGCCCTTGCCGCAGGAAGTTGAGGACCTCCGGGGCGACCTCGTCAGGGCTGATGCCGCCGAAGCCGTGCTCGATCTCGAGCTGGGCGGAGGCGACCTGCCATCCCTGTCCCTCCTGGCCCACGAGGCAGTCCAGGGGCACGCGGGCGTTGTCGTAGTAGATGACGTTCCTGTCGGTGCCGATGAGGCGCATGGGGGAGATGCTCACGCCGGGAACGTTCAGAGGGACGACGAAGACGCCGAGGTTGTGGTGGCGGGGACGGTCGGGGTTGGTGATGGCGATCAGGTACGAGAAGTCGGGGCGGCCCCCGCCGGGACGGGCCTGGAAGATCTTCTGGCCGTTGAGGACATAGGAATCACCGTCGCGAATGGCCGTCGTTCGCAGGCTGGCCAGGTCTGACCCTGACTCGGGCTCCGTCTGGCCGTTGGCGACAGTCATCTCGCCCCGGCAAGAGGGGAGCAGGAACTTCATCCTCTGCTCCTCGTTGCCGTAGGTCATGAGGCCGGGGATGAGGACGCCGGGGCCGTTGTCGTCGATGCCGCCTAGGCCGCCCAGCCGGAGGCGGGAGATCTCTTCATCCACGATGGTTGCCTTCTCCAAGGAGAGGTCGGCTCCTCCGTACTTGACGGGAAGCCAGGGGGCCCGCCACCCTTTCTTTCCCAGCTTCCGGTGGAACTCTCTCTTCGCCGCGTAGCTCTCCGGCGTGTCGTTTTTCTCGTCGGCGGGGAAGTTCCGGGGCCCGTTTTTCTCCATCCACGCCTGCACCTCCTTGCGGAAGGCGGCAAGCTCTGGGGTGTCGGCGACGGAAAAGTCCATGGCGACTCCTTTCGGCAGACTGAGGCTGCTTCAGTCTAGGAAGAGCGCGCAAACCTGTCAATCGCCTTGGCTGACCGAAACAGAGAGCATGTCTAGTACAATCCCTGGAAAGGAGAGCCACGTGTTCTGCCGTTTGAGACTGGCCCTGTACCGCGCTCGCTGGGTGGACCGCCTGCTGCCGCGGACCGGAGGAGTCCTGTGAGCCGCTCCTGTGCCCTTCTGAAGATGCTGATCGTCTTTCTTCTCGTGATTGGCTGCGCGCGGGCCGTTCCCACGGTTCCCCTCCCTTCTCCGCCTCCCCCGCCGCCGACGCCCACGCCGGGGCCCATCGCCTTCCCTGTGGACGAGGCACCGCATGACGACCTGCTGGAGTGGTGGTACTACAACGGCCATCTCCAGGACGAGCAGGGCAGGGAGTATGGCTTCCATTTCGTGGTCTTCCAAGCGGCGCGTCAAGGGATTCCACCTGTGTACACCGCCCATGCCTCCCTCACCGATGTCGAGCGGGACGCGCACAGCTACGAAGTGCGGTTCACGGCGGGGGAGCAGCTTCAGCCCGACTCCGGCTTCTCTTTGCGCGTGGGGGAGTGGAACGTCGGTGGAGCGCTGGGGCAGGACCGCATCCACGTGGAGATGGAAGAAGGCACTCTAGACCTTGTCCTCCGCGCCACCAAGCCCGTCGTCCTCCACAACCGTATCGGCTGGCTGGGGGGACCGACGGGCTGGACCTACTACTACTCCTGGACGCGCATGGAGGCCACGGGGGCCCTCGTCACGGGGGGCCAGTCCTTCCCCGTGCGGGGCACCGCCTGGATGGACCACCAGTGGGGGGATTTCGTCGTCCTGGCGGCCCCGGGAGGATGGCAGTGGTTCGCCGTGCAGCTCGATGACGGGACGGAGGTGATGGTCACCGAGTCTCGGGACCCTCAAGGGGAGGTCTCGGCTCTCTACGGCACCTACGTGGATGCCCAGGGGAGCGCACGGCCCCTGTCGGCGGGCGAGCTATCCCTGGAGGTGCTGGGGAGGTGGGAGAGTCCCCACACCGGCGCCGTGTACCCCGGCGCCTGGCGACTCAGGCTTTCCCAGCAGGGTCTCGACCTTCGTCTCACCCCGATCGTGGCCGACCAGGAGATGGCGAAGGTGCAGCCCGTCGCGTCCGCCTATTGGGAAGGGAAGGTGAAAGTGGCGGGAACGCGGAACGGCGTTCCCGTTACGGGGCAGGCCTACGTGGAGCTGGTCGGCTACGTGGAGGCGCCTCTCCGCTCGTAGCCCTTGCTAGACCTCGTACCGCTCTCCCTGGCGCCCTCCTTCGACGAGCAGGGCATCGAGCCGCGGAAGCCAGGACTGGATCCCTTTGCCATGGGCCTCCAGGGCCATCTGGTCCCTCCACCGCTCCAGCAGGACCGAGACGTCGGGGTCTTCGACGCTCTGGAAGAGGTCGTACTGATGGCAGCCAGGCTCTCGCCGCACGGAGGCGAGGTGGGGCTTCATCTCCTTGACCACGTCTTCCCCATTGCCCGTCTTCGCCTTGAAGGTCACCACAAGTCGCAGGGCCATCTTCGCCTCCTCCCGCCGTGGAGCAGTCTTGTGAAGATGCGGCTATTCTAGCAGGGTCAATCCAACCTGTGGAGGCGCACCATGGTGTACGAGCTACGCATCTACGAGCCGCTGCCGGGCAAGCTGCCCGCCTTGCTGGACCGCTTCGCCACCACCACGATCAAGTTCTTTCGGAAGCACGGCATCGAGGCGGTTGGCTACTGGACTGAGGAGATCGGGACGACCAATCGGCTGGTCTACCTGCTGAAGTGGCGCAACCTGGCCCACAGGGAGGAGGCCTGGGGGGCCTTCGAGACGGACCCGGATTGGCTGGCCGTCTTGCGGGAGCAGGGCCCCACGGTGGCCCGATTCACGGTCAGCATCCTGCGCCCAACGGCCTTCTCACCTCTACCGTGAGACATCTAGGCCCGTGCCCCGTCACGGCGGCGCCTCATTCACCGCCGCTATAATGCAATGAGTCTTTAGAGGAGGCCTTGCGTGGTGGAGGGAAGGCTGAGGATCGGTGTCATCGGCGTGGGATATGGGACCCAGGTCCAGGTCCCCGGCTTTCAGTCGGAAGGCGTCGAAGTGGCGGCCGTTTGCGCCCAGCGCGAGGAGCGCGCTCGCGACGCCGCGGAGAAGTTTCACATCCCCCATGCCTTCACCGACTACCGCCGGATGCTGGAGATGGACGGCCTCGACGCGGTGAGCATCGTCACCCCGCCCGCTCTGCATCACGAGATGGCGTTAGCCGCCCTGGCGGCGGACAAGCACGTCCTGTGCGAGAAGCCCTTCGCCCTGGACCAGGCGCAGGCCCGCGAGATGTGGGAGGCTGCCCAGAGGAGCAACCGGACGGCGATGGTCGGCCACGAGTTCCGCTGGGCGCCCCAGCGGGCCTTCGTGAGAGAGCTGATGGAGCAGGACTACGTAGGCCGGTTCAACTTCTCCGTCGCCTCTCTGATGGTCGGGCCGCGAAACCCTGTCCGGCCTCGGCCCTATACACAGGCCTCCGATGCCTCTCTGGGAGGGGGATTCCTTTTCGGCCTGGGCTCTCACTATATCGACAACCTGCGCTACTGGTTCGGCGAGGTCACCAGCGTCAGCGGGCAGGTGGCGACGGTGTCTCCCGAGAGGGTGCGGCCGGGCTCCAGCGAAGTCGTCGCCAGCGACGCCGACGATGCTTTCTCCTTCACCCTTGCCTTCCGCAACGGAGGCTGGGCGGCGATGACCGGGAGCAACGCCGCCCCCTTCGGCAGCGGCGCCCGCATCGAGGTCTACGGTAGCGAAGGCGCCCTCGTGACGCCGCAGCCTCCGCCCGGCTTCAACCCCCCATCGGATGGGAAGGTCCTGGGCGGCCGCCTGGGGGACAAAGAACTAGCAGAGATTCCTATGCCGGCGAGGCTGCGCCCCTTTCGGGACGACCGAGACGACCGCCTGATGGCCTTCCGGCTCATGGTGCGCGTCTTCTTACAAGGCATCGCCGAGGGCCGCTCGCCCGCCCCGAACTTCTATGATGGCTACCGCTGCCAGCAGGTCTTGGACGCGGTCCGGGAGTCGTCCCGCACGGGACGGACGGTGGACATTCCTGCCGACTAGCATCGAGCATGACACTACCCCGAGAAGCGGATGTCACCGTCAACGGCCTCAAGCTCTACTATCGGGAGTGGCCGGGCGAAGGGTCTCCCGTGATCCTCGTCCACGGGGCCTCCTTGAACGGGGCGGTGTGGGGTCCGGTGGCGGAGGCGCTCTCTCCACCCCGCCGCGTCCTTGCCCCCGACATGCGTGGCCACGGCGACAGCCAGACGCCCAAGAGCGAGAGCGAGCTTCTGAACTGGGAACACGACGGCGAAGACATCGCGGCCTTTCTCCATGCTCTGGATCTGCGAGACGTGACGCTGGTGGGCCACTCCGCCGGAGGGGCCTGGGCCGTCTACGGAGTCGCCCACGCTCCGGACCGGGTGCGGGCCCTGGTCCTCATCGATCCCCTCATCCGGCCGGTCAATCCTCTGGGGGACCGCTTCGGAGGGCAGGTCTCGGTGGCGGTGGACAGCGCCAAGCACCGACGCCACCTCTGGCCGTCGCGCCAGGAGGCGGCACAGGAGCTCCGGGGCCAGCCTCTCCACCGCTCCTGGCGGCAGGACGTCTTCGACCTGTTCATCGAAACCGCCCTCCGCGACCGGCAAGACGGGCAGGTGGAGCTGAAGTGCAGCCCTGAGACGGAGGCGCTGGTCCACGCCGGAACGAACCTGGTCGACGTCTGGCCTCTGCTGCCGAAGCTGGAGGTCCCTGTCCTGCTGGTGGAGGTGGAGAGGACTATCGTCATGCTGCCTCACTTTGTGGACGAGGTCTTCTGGCGTCTCCGGCATCCCTGGCGGGAGAAGCTGGAGGGGGTGGGGCACTACGCGCCGCTAGAAGCGCCGGATAAGGTGGCGGAGGCGCTCAGGCAGTTCCTGGCGACTCTGGAGGCTGGGTTCTTGCCTACTTTCGGGCAAGGACGCGGGTAAGTCTCCCTTAAGAGGCGGATGCACCGTCCCCGGCCAGCGCCAGGTTACCCGTCTTGGTGTAGGCCATGGCGTGGAGGCGGGCGTACAGGCCCCCTTGGGCGACGAGCTGCGTGTGGCTCCCCTCCTCCACGATGCGTCCGTTGTCCAGAACCAGGATGCGGTCGGCGTTGCGGATGGTGGAGAGCCGATGGGCGATGACGATGGATGTCCGGCCCCGGAGCAACCGCCGTAGGCCCTGCTGGATCACCGCCTCCGTCTCCGTGTCGATGGTGGCGGTCGCCTCGTCCAGGATGAGGATGCGAGGATTGGCCAGGACGGCGCGGGCGAAGCTGATGAGCTGCCGGTGTCCCATGCTCAGATTGCCGCCGCGCTCGTGAAGCACCGTCTGATAGCCATTCTCCAGGCGTAGGATCACGTCGTGGGCGCCGACTGCCCTGGCTGCGGCGACTACCTCTTCGCTGCTGGCCTCGGGCCTCCCGAAGCGGATGTTCTCCTCCACGGTGGCGGAGAAGAGGAAGGGGTCCTGGAGCACCATGCCCATCTGGCGGGCGAAGGACTGCCTCTTCATCTGCCGCACGTCTATGCCGTCGATGGTTACACTCCCCTCGGTCACGTCGTAGAAGCGGGCCACCAGGCTGACGAAGGTGCTCTTGCCCGCGCCAGTCGGGCCCACCAGCGCGACGGTCTCCCCTGGCCGTATAGCGACATCGATGCCTTGCAGAACGGGTATGCCTCGGTGGTAGGAAAAAGAAACGTCATGGAAGGCGACCTCTCCCCGGATGCGGGGCATCATGGCGGCGTCCGGCGCGTCCTTGACCTCCGGCTGGGTGTCCAGGAGCTCGAAGATGCGGATGCTGGAGGCCATGGCCCGCTGGAGCTCTGTGTACTGCATGGTGATGTTGCGGATGGGGTCGAAGAAGCGCTGGACG
>JACQUM010000022.1 GCA_016210295.1 Chloroflexota bacterium
ATCCGCCTACGGCGGACGCCAATCCCGATTTCTCGGGACTGGACTCCCCTTTTTCAGCACCTTGCTAGATTGACGGAGCCGGGAACGCCGCCCCGATGCCTCGGGGCTAACGGCCTGGAGAAAGTGATGCGACCTGGACCTCCGGCATCATTCCCTCCAGGACACGCTCCATCGCCATCGTGTGGCTGCACGTTCCCCAGCCCTGGAAGAAGTTGCACTCGCAATGGAAGGCGCCGTCTTTCAAGCGGACCAGATAGTCGCCGTGCTCGCCGCGGAACCTCACGGCGAACTCTTTGAACTGAATCCGGGCCCCTCGCTCCTCAGCATACCGGCGGGCCTTCTCTATCTTCCCGATAAGGCTGGAGTTCATGCACCTGCCTCCTTTTTTGATCTGCTAGAGAAAAACAAAAGGCACCGCAGCTTTACGCTCGGTGCCTCGAAACTCTCCCACTCAGATAGCTCAAGGTGTGTCTCCTTGGCCCTGTCTACCGCCGTCATTCTATGCCAGAGACCCCTACCCGTCAAGGCGATCTACTGGTTCATCACGTGGGGGAGGAGGAAAGAGTGACGAGGGAGACAGGGGAAGGGGTTACTTAGAGAAGAGGGGCTAAAACCCGGAGCGGATTAGGAGGTTGCTGAAAAACCCTTCGACCATCCCCCTGTCCCCCTTCCTAGCCAGGAAGGGGGTGGAAATTACATCTGGGGGACACCCCCATCCGCCTACGGCGGACGCCAATCCCGATTTCTCGGGACTGGACTCCCCTTTTTCAGCGGCCTGCTAGGAAGGGCTACAATAAAGAGAGGCGATGATCAAAGCCGTCTTCTTCGACCTGTACAACACCGTCGCGCGGTTCCACCCGCCGCGAGAGGATATCCAGGTACGCGCCTGCGCCGAGTTCGGCATCGAAGTCGATCCCCAGGCGCTCCGCCGGGCCTATCCCGTGGCGGACGACTTCTGGTCGCGGGAAAACGGACGTCAGCCCATCGCCGACCGGCCTCCCACCGAGCAGCAAGAGTTCTTCGCCCGCTACGAGCAGCTTCTGTTGGCCCGCGCCGGAGTCCAGGTGGAGCGAGAGACGGGGCACCGCGTCTTCCAGGCCTCGCGCTCCTACAACCAGGGCCTCGCCCTCTTCGACGATGTCCTCCCCACCCTAAAAACGCTTCGCCGCTCGCGTCTGGCCCTCGGGCTCCTCTCCAACCTCAACGACGACCTCGGACGCATCGCCCGGGAGTTGGGAATCGCCCCCTACCTGGGCTTCACCATCACCTCTCAGGAAGCGGGGGCCACGAAGCCCAACCCGCCCATCTTCCTTGCAGCTCTGGGGCGGGCGAAGGCGCGGCCCCACGAGGCCGTCCACGTGGGGGACCAGTACAGCTCCGACGTGGTGGGGGCGAAGGGAGTGGGCATCCATCCCGTGCTCCTAGACAGGGACGGGTTCCAGGACGACCTGCAAGTCTGCCCCATCCTCCGCTCCCTGAGGGAGCTGCCCGCTCTGCTGGAAGGCTATAGCCACGAGTAGCTCCTCCTCAAACGTCGCGGGCTTTGCCCAAAATGTCATTCCGAGTCCGCCGCAGGCGAGCGAAGAATCTACGATACGTAGACCCTTCGCTTCGCTCAGGGTGATAGAGAGCCTCAACCAAGAGGGGGACAGGCCGAACTGCCGCTTTTTGTGCAAAGCCACTTCTGGTGCAAAGCCGTCACGGCCTAGCGACGGCCTCCGCAGCCAGGAATCCCAGCATCTTGAGGAGGCTCTCTCGCCACGGCGCCGCCGGGCTCGTCGCGTCCAAGCGAAGCTGGGCGTGGCCGATCTCCAGTCCGGGGACAGCCTTCTGGAGCGCCAGCCTGTCCAGCGCCGCGCCTTCCCGAAGCTGAACGACGACCTGACCCCCCAGGCGGCCCACCCCCGCCACCCCCGCCTCTGTCGCCAGGGCTCGGACCGAGACGCCGTAAAGCAACTCCTCCACCGAGGAGGGGAGAGGCCCGAAGCGGTCGCGGAGCTCGCCGCGCATCTCCTCCACCTCCTCCGACCTCGCCATTCGCGTCATCTTCTGATAAACAGCGAGCCGAGTGGGCACGTCGCCGATGTAGTCCTCGGGGATGTGGGCGTCGAGGGGCAGGTCCACCGGCGGGCGGGCGGGTATCAGGCCCAGCAGCTCCTGACGCTCCCGACGCCCGACGGGACCGGCGCGGCGCCGCGCTCGGAGCTCCTCCACCGCCTCCGCCAGGAGGCGCGTGTACAGATCGAACCACTCGTCGGAGATGTGCCCGCTCTGCTGCGGCCCCAGCAGGTTCCACGCTCCCCGAATCTCCAGGTCGCTCATGGCGATGCGGAAC